>JAFSYZ010000154.1 GCA_017455785.1 Candidatus Methanomethylophilaceae archaeon | reverse complement strand
CCCCTCCGCCGTATCCGATACCGAGGATCGGCAGCTTGCCTTTCAACGCCTTGATGGTCTCCACGGCGCATGATTTATTGGGATTACCTGGTCCGTCGGAAACGATGACGCCCTTGACACCGCTCTTGAGGATTGTGTCTGCGGGTGTGCATGCGGGGAAGACCCTAATATCGAACCTCTTCAACAGTTCGCAGAGGTAGAACGGCTTGACACCGCAGTCGATTATTCCTACCTCGATGCTGTTGCCTTTGTGAACGGCCTTGATGTCCTGACGTGTGACCTTGTTGATCAGATTTCCGTCACATTCCTTCAACCACTCGACGGTCTTCGCTATATCGTCCTTACTCCTGACGATCGCTCCCCTGAACGTACCGTTCTCACGGATCTTGATGACCAGTGCCCTGGTATCGATGCCGGAGATGCCGATTATCTGCTTCTCCTTCATGTAGGTATCGATATCCTTGCCGTGATACATCTCGGAAGGCTGCTTGCAGTACTCGCGTACTATGACCCCGTTGGGCCATGCCTTCAATGCATCATATGCAGCAGTTATTCCGTAATCACCGATCAGAGGGTATGTGAAAATGACCATCTTACCGTGATTCGCAGGATCCGTGAATGTGTCCTGATAATCCATGCTAGTAGTGAATACGACCTCTCCCTTGGAGTCCCCTTCGTACCCGAAGGCAGTCCCCTCAAGAACGGTTCCGTCCCCGAAGACCAAAAAGTTAGTTGCCATCGAGGATTAATCTGATATTCCGACCCTATATAACAACTTCTTTCGCACACGTTTACGCGTTTATAATAGGTGTCTGAAATCAGACAATGCGTAGCCGGACAACATCCGAAATCAGGGCAACATACGTCTTCTCTTGTCGTCGGTTATGTTGTAGTACTGCAGCTGACAGTTGGGGCTGCAGAACTTGTCGCTGAAGCATCCCTCACGGTCGTACTCCAGATGACACCATTCGCACTTCAGATGATCGCGGCAGTATTCCGAGCAGTAGAGGTAACCGCCCAGTTCGAACGCCTGCTCCGCGGGGAACATCTCCCTGCACTTGTGGCATGTCACCTGTCTCTGCTTGAAGCAATCCTCACAGCAGCTGTACCTGTTGACGAGACCGTCATCATCCCTCCAGACGCGCACATCCGGGTTCTCGCAAGGGATGAACTTCTTTCCACACGCATGACAAGTGACCTCCGTCATACAATCCTTGCAGAATTCAGGGGCCTCTTCCTTTCCGAACATGGACTTCAGCGGAAGGGTGTGCTTCCTCTTGCAACAACCGCAGATATAGGACAACGCCATGAACGGGAAATCGACTATCCGCTATATACAACCTAAGTAATCAGGGTACCATGCGCATTCTCGGACAGAACCCTGCCGACAACAGCATCAGCATCAGGATCGAGACGGATGATGACATCTGGCACCTGTACAATGTGGTGGAGTTAGGGGACCTTGTCACCGCCTCTACGACTAGAAGGGAGGAGAAGGCAAACGACAAGATCCGTGCCGAGCGTACCGAGAAGAAGAGGATGACCCTCGGGATAAGGTTGGAGAAGATCGAGTTCTCAGAGGACGATTTGAGGATCAAGATGCTGGGAACGATAGAGACCGGGCCCCAGGACATAGGTCAGCACCATACGCTGATGATCGAGGTCGGGGACAATCTCACCATATCAAAGAAGAAATGGAAGGAATCCCAGAAGGAGAGGCTGCAACGTGCCGTGAACGATACGAAGAAACCCCGTATCGTCTTCGTTTCCTTGGACCAGGACGAGGCCACCATAGCGATGATGAGGCAGTCCGGACTGAAGGAGGTGACCACCATAAGGTCATCACGCAGCGGTAAGCAGTACGATACCAAAGGTGATGCGGGTGATTATCATGGGGAGATCATCTCCAAGATCAGACCTATGATGGAACCTGACATGCCGTTGGTGCTTCTAGGCCCGGGATTCGAGAAGGAACTGCTGGTGGATGACGGTAAGCAAAGGGATCCTTCACTTTTCTCGAAGGTTTTCGTTTACCACACAGGACAGACAGGGATGCAGGGTGTCAATGAGCTCATGAAGAAGGGATTGGGTTCCAACCTGCTCAGGGAATCGAGGGTCGGCATAGAGATGGAAGCCGTCGAACAGGTGATGTCCGAGATAGGGAAGAACGGTCTCGCCACCTACGGTACGGCCCAAGTATCCAACGCATGCGAATCCGGTGCTGTGGAGACGCTGCTGATTCTGGACTCCAAACTCCGTGACGGCGATTACGACAAGATGATAAGGGATACCGAATCGCAGAAAGGGAATGTGATCGTAGTCTCTGAACAGCATGATGCAGGCAAACAGTTGGCATCGTTAGGCGGTTTCGCGGCACTTCTCAGATACAAAGTGGAATGATGAACGATTGTTAACGGCGTTAATGGTATAAACCCTGGCGTCATCAGTCGGATCATGAACACAATAGCAGTGACCTATGAGAACGGAGAGGTCTTCCAGCATTTTGGGAGGACACAACAGTTCAAGGTCTATCAGATCGAAGATGGAAAGGTAGTCTCATCAGAGGTTATCGACAACGGTGGATTCGGACACGGTTCTCTTGCAGGCTATCTCAGGAGCAAGGGAGTTACCGCATTGATCTGCGGAGGAATCGGTGCAGGAGCAAGGAACATGCTGGGTTCCGAAGGCATAACCGTCTATCCGGGAGCGTCCGGTGATGTTGACAAGAACGTGGATGCATTCATAGAGGGAAGATTGCAGTACGATCCCGCGACATCATGTCATGAGCATGATCACGACTGCCACTGTCACTGATCTTTCTTATCCGCCGTGGAGACGTCCACCTTCTTACGCTGACGTCCCCCGGTCTTCTTCAGTTTACCCTGACCTATGGCCCATTCGTAATTCTTCATCTCTGCAGGGGCTATCAGCACCTTATCCCCGGAAGAGAACTTCCTTCCTGTGGCCCAGTTGGTGAATGATGATACTACTCTGTACTCATCGGCATCCATGACGATCTCGACGGTATTTGGACGCCCCTTCATTGCAGAATAGGTTCCGTTGAACACCTTGATGTGGTGATCCTTGACCTCGATAACCTTCGTACAGACAGTATCCAGGAAGTACCTGTCATGAGTGACTGCGAGAATAGTACCATCGTACTCATTGAGAGCCTGTTCGACCGCATGCCTTGCAGGGATATCGAGATAGTTAGTGGGCTCATCCAATACAAGCACGTTGTACTCATCCAGGAGCAGTACTGCCAGGGCGACCCTGGCCCTCTCACCTCCGGATAATGTGGACATGGGCCTCTCTACCTTCTCACCGTACAGGAAGAAACGTCCGAGCATCTTCCTGATATCGGGACGTCTGTCCTTCCCCAGGATGAGCATCAGCTGCTCCTCCGCAGTCAGTTCCAGATCGAGATTCTCGTGCTGCTGTGCGAAATACCCGATCTTGGCACCGGGCGCGACCCATAGCTCTCCCTTAGATGGGATCTCCTCCAGAAGTGCCTTCACCAATGTGCTCTTACCTTCACCGTTGGCACCGAAGATACCGATCTTCTCCCCCTTGTCGATATCGAGGTCGATATTCTCCAGTATCATCTTCCCGCCCAATTCGACCGACAGACCCTTTGTTTTGAAGACATTCTTACCTGATTTCTTGGCGGCCTGTATCCTCACGGTGATCTCCCTGTCCGCTTCAGGCTTCTCCTTCACATCCATACGGTCGATCATCTTCTGCCTGGTCTTGTGCAGGGCCATGAACCATTGGTCCTTGTGCATCTCGGCGGCGATCTTCTCCTGTTCCCTCTTCTGTATGGTGTACCTCCTGTACTCCTTCTCCATACGTTCGAAGTCCAGCTGTTTCTTCATGACGAATTGCGAATAGTTCCCTTTGTACTCGATGGTCTTACCGTGTGATATCTCCGTGACCCTGGTGACCACCTTGTCCATGAAATACCTGTCATGACTCACCACCAGTATAGCACAGTGGGTCTCGAGGATGAAATCCTCCAGACTCTCAACGGTCTCTATGTCGAGATGGTTCGTAGGTTCGTCCATAAAAAGCATGTCGCAGCCCTCGGCCTGGACGAAGATACGTGACAGCATGACCTTGGTCCTCTCTCCTCCCGACAGGGTGGACATCTTCCTGTCCATGATGCTCCTGGAAAGACCGACCTTCTTCAGGGAATCGATCTGCTTCTCCTCATCCTTGGAATCGGATTCGTTCAGGGCCTTCTCGATCTTGGCGCTCTCCTCGGCAAGGGCGTTCCAATCGATATCCCCACCCTGTGCCATTATCTCGTCTATCTCGACCTGTCTTCTTCTCAGGTGTTCGACATGGCCGTAAGGTCTTCCGAGGACCTCACGGACGGTGCAATCCGAGGACTCATCGAACTGTGCCAGATAACCTATCCTTTGGGTATTCCTTATGATCTCTCCGGTGTCCTGCTTCTCTTCACCCAGGAGGATCTTCATGAAAGTGCTCTTACCCGCACCGTTGATCCCTATCAGTCCGATTGCGTCGCCTTCGTTTATCTGAAGGTCCGCCCTGTTCAGGACCTTGTGTTGTCCGAATGCCTTGGTGATAGCTTCAGCACGGATGAGCATACCTAAGGACAACGCATAACCGATTATAAAGACAGATTCCCTTAGACCTGCTGATGATAATCAACACGGGCGGACGTACGGATACTGTTCAGTATTTCTCGGAATGGTTGCTCAACCGTTTCAGGGAAGGTTATGTACTGGTCAGGAACCCCATGTTCCCGAAGAAGGTGTCTAGATATGAACTGACGCCCGAGATGGTGGACTGCGTCCTGTTCTGCTCCAAGAACTACGCCCCGATACTAAGGAACCTGCACGAGATCACGGACAGGTTCAACACATTCTTCCATTACACCATAACCGCATACGGGAAGGATGTTGAACCGGGCGTCCCGTCGATAGATGAGAGCATCAGGACACTGAAGGAACTGTCCTCTATAGTAGGCAGGGAAAGGGTTTACTGGAGATATGACCCAGTACTCCTGACTGACAGGTACACCATAGATGTTCATGAGAGGACATTCTCGAGGATGGCGAAGGAGATCTCACCTTACGTTAACAGATGTGTGTTCAGCTTCGTTGAGATGTACAGGAAACTAGATGTCAATATGCCGGAGATCATGCCGATGCTGCCTTCGGATAAGGACAGGTTGGCAGAGATCCTTGGAAGGGTCGCTGAGGAGAACGACCTGAAGATACAAACATGCGGAGTCGCTGGCGATTATTCCAGATTCGGAATTGGTTCGTCCGCATGCGTAACGACCGATGTTCTGGGGAAAGCCAACGGTATCGAATTCCGTGATATCGCCCACAGGGGGATGAGGAAGGGATGCCATTGCCTTGAATCCAGGGATATCGGAGCATACGATACCTGTCTAAACGGTTGTAAGTACTGTTATGCGAACCAATCACCTAAAAAGGCACATGATAACCTGAGATTCCACGATCCTAGATCACCGATGCTGCTTGGTAACCTTGAAGACGATGATGAATTGACGGAAAGTGACCAGAGATCGTTCCTGATCAAGAGGAGAACGATCGATATAACTCAATTCTGAAATCGAAGAAAGGGGGATTCCTCCCCCTGGTTTCTCAGTTCTTCTTCGCTGCGGCGATGGAGGCGTCCACGTAGTCTTTCCAGACCTTCTCCAGATCGGGCCTCTGCATAGTCTCCATGACGTAATCGGCGAACTCGTTACCTGTGGCACCTGTGTTCCTTCCGGTCATGACCAGCTTCTTCTCGAACTGTGTACAGATGTCGAGGGCCATGTTGAGCTTCTTGGCCTTCTCTATCTCACCGATGTGCTCCATCATCATTGCGACAGCCTTGATCATCGAGCACGGGTCGGCGTACTGAGCCCTTCCCTCAGTGACCATCCTGGGTGCTGAACCGTGGATTGCCTCGAACATGGCGTACCTCTTACCGAGGTTGGCTGAACCTGCGGTACCTACTCCACCCTGGATCTGTGCAGCCTCATCTGTGATGATGTCACCGTACAGGTTGGGAAGAACAAAGACCTTGAAGTCGCTCCTCCTTGCCGGGTCTATGAGCTTCGCGGTGGTGATGTCGATGAACCAATCGTCCCACCTGACCTCTGGGTAATCCTTCGCGACCTTCTCAGCGATGGACAGGAACTTACCGTCGGTCGTCTTGATGATGTTGGCCTTTGTGACCAATGAAACGTAATTTTTACCGGTCTTCTTGGCGTGCTCGAATCCCGCACGGATGATCCTTTCGGTACCCTGTGTCGTAGCGACACAGAAGTCCATAGCCAGATCGTCGGTTATGTTGAGTCCGTCGGAACCCAATGCGTAGGATCCCTCTGTGTTCTCCCTATAGAAAACCCAGTCGATACCGAGTTCGGGAACTGAGACCGGCCTGACATTCGCAAAAAGATCGAGCTCCTTCCTCATCGCGACATTTGCTGACTCGATGTTCGGCCATGGATCTCCCTTCTTCGGTGTCGTTGTCGGACCCTTGAGGATGACATGACACTGTTTCAGCTCTGCCAACGTATCGTCGGGGATGGCCTTCATGACCTCCACACGCCTCTCGATGGTCAGACCGTCGATCTGCCTGATCTCGACCTTCCCTGCCTTGATCTTGTCTGCCAGAAGGAACTCCATGACGCGCTGTGCGGATGCGCAGATGTACGGTCCGATACCGTCACCTCCGCATACACCTATGATGAGCTTGTCCAACTTCGAATAATCGGTCCAATCGCCCTCTCCCTTGAGGACCTCGACCCTGTTCAGCTGTCTCCTGAGGAGATCGCCGAACTTCTCCTGGGCCGCTTTGATAGCCTGTTCGTCTACCATCTTCAATACCTGCCCCCTGTATAGCGTCATTATATATTGAATGTGCCCACGAGCATACGGGCGTACATCTAACCCGAATCTGAACTACTTAATACTGAAACCGTATTAGGCGGGAACAGAGTGAACGATATGTTCGAGAAGATTGCAGATTTCATAATGAAGCACTCGAAGGCTATCGTTGTAGCGTGGATAATCATCCTGATCGTTGCGGTACCGTTCGCATTGAAATCAGGAGAGGTCATGAGATATGACCTGAATGACATGGCCAGCGACCAGTCCGAATCCATACAGGGACTGGTTACCATCGGGACATATTTCCCATCCATGGATGCGGATGCTTCCAGCATGCCGATATTGGTCGTGAAGTTCGACAATAATGATGGCTACCTCCAATCATTGGATTTCGCCACTTATCTTAACGACGCTATAACGACGGACGAGACGTGGAAAGAGAAGGTTTCAAGTGTTATAGCCGTCCCAACCGAGTACAGCGGGAGCGGCACATCGATCACCCTGATGGGGATTGTGTATATCTCATCCAGTGCTCAGAGCGTAATGGATGACACCCCGGTGCTCAGGTCCTTTATCAACGAGACCTACAGCAAGTACCTGGATGAGAAAGGAGAGCAGAGGATGCTGTCCATGTACCTCACCGGATCCCCGGCACTGTCCTATGACATGTCGACGGGAGCGATGAGCGATCTCGAGAGGATCGATCCGTTCACGATATTCCTTATCCTTGTCCTCGTCGGTCTCTTCTTCAGATCGTTCATAACATCGGCCACACCTCCGATAACCATCGGATTCGCTTTCGTGGTCGTATTGGCATTGATATTCGGAATCGGACAGATACTGAACATATTCTTCGTCACAGAGATGATGCTCCTGGTGTCCATGATGGGTGCCGGGTGCGATTATTGTATCTTCATCATATCACGCTACAGGGAGGAGTTACGTTCAGGCAAATCACACGATGAGGCATTGAGAGAATCCATCATATGGGCTGGGGAATCCATTGCGACATCCGCATGCTCCGTCATCATCGGATTCGGTGCGATGTCCATCTGTTCTTACTCACTGGTATCCACCATGGGAATCTGTCTGGCAGTAGGAATCATAGTCGCTTTGTTCGCAGCACTGACATTGATTCCGTCCATACTGAACATCGTCGGGGACAGGATTTTCTGGCCCTCCAGGATGGACACGTTCAAAGAAGGTGGAAAATCCACCAAGGGATGGTACGGATGGTTCGGCAATCTCGGAACGAGGTACTTCGAGGCATCTGCAAAGGCATCGAAGAGGTTCGCTGTGCCGATTATCATAGCCGCCATACTCATCACCGTACCGGCGGCATACGTGACACTCAACAACGAGACATCCTACGATATGATCGGTGCCATGCAGACCGGCGACTCGGGAACCGGAATGGACCTAATGGGAGAATATGCCAACGAAGGTGTGCTGATGCCCGACTACGCCGTGATCGAGTACGATGTACCGTTGGCATACGTCTACACACTGACGCTCAAGATACCGTTCACAGATCCGATCGTCATGAAGGTCCTCTTCTGGAACAACAGTGATGAAAAGTTGTTCCAAGGATTGGATAAACTAACGGATGACATAGAGAACATCGATGACAATGTGGCATCCGTTATCTCTTATTTCGATTGGGAGACCACATATGAGGAGGCCAAGATAAAGCACCCAGGAGTCGACACTGAGACACTGGTCGCTCTGATCTGTCAGGATCTGCAATCCGAAGGTAAGACCACATACGCGATCGCCCTCAACTCGACATTCACACAGGTTTCACAACTTATCTCGGACTACGACACCATCGCCATGATGTATCCGCTCATTAACTGCACCATGAACTGCAACACAGCGACTTTGGGCGGAGACTTCGTCTCTGAGACCGTCACCCCATCTTCATCGATTCCGGAAACTGTCAAGCTCGAGGCAGAAATCGCCAGGAAAGCCGTGGAGGAGATGATTCCATTCGTACAGGTGACTCTGTCTGAAGACGCCTGCGCAGCACAGTACATAAAGATCACGATGGCCACACAGGATTCCGCCATGTCACCCAAGTCGATGAATACAATCGCCGGACTGAAGAACGTGATCAACGATTATGTCAGCGACCCGGCCAACCACGTCGAGGTCAAATGGGTCACAGGTACGGCTGTGGTCATGTACGATGTGTCGGAGAAGATCAGCGGTGAGTTCAAGATGATCGAGCTTCTCGTCATCGTCCTGATCATCATAATGCTGTTCTTCGTGATGAAATCGTACACCATACCGTTCAGATCCGTTATCACGATCCTGATGAGTATCAGCTGGACCATCGCCATGACACACATCGTGTTCGTAAACATCCTGGGTGGTGAGGTATCATGGCTGGTGCCTCTGATCCTCCTTGTCATATGTCTCGGATTGGGTATGGATTACGATATCCTGCTGACCACAAGGATCAAGGAGAACGTCATCAAGGGAGAGAGCAACGATGAGGCCATCCACCATGCGGTCATGCACACCGGTTCGGTCATCACAATCTGCGGATTGATCATGGGAGGTGCGTTCGGTACACTCATGCTCTCCGGAATGGAGATGATCCAGGAATTCGGTTTCGCACTGTGCTTCGCCATCCTGGTGGATGCACTCATAGTGCGTACATACATCGTTCCCGCTGTCATGCACGTACTCGGCGACTGGAACTGGAAGTGTCCCAAGTTCATGAAACCCAAGATCTGAAAACGACGGCCCTCGGGCCGTCCATCTTTTTTTCTTATAAACATTAAAATCCTCGACATTAATCACAGTATCATGGAAGACTCCGTGCGTTTGAACAAATACATCGCCGACTCCGGTGTCTGCAGCAGGCGTGAGGCGGACAGACTTATCGAGGCAGGCAAGGTCACAGTCGACGGAAGAACTGCGGAGATGGGCGAGAAGGTCACTTCCAAGAACATCATCACTGTGAATGGCAAGAAGATCAAACGCAACGAACGTACCATTCTTCTCGTATACAACAAACCTCCGGGCATTACCTGCACCGCAGATGAGGATGACGAGACTAACATCATCAAGCATCTGAACTACCCCGAGAGGATATTCACCATCGGTAGACTCGACAAGTATTCCGAAGGTCTTATCCTGCTTACCAACCGCGGCGACCTTGTGAACGGTATCATGAGGTCGAGATACGGACATGAGAAGGAGTACATCGTGGAAGTGGACAGGGTCGTTGACGATGAACTCGTTAGGAAACTGTCCGCGGGCATGGTGCTGAGCGAAGATGAGACCGCCAAACCATGCTTTGTGGAGAAGATCTCCCGCAGGAAGATGAGAATGATCATCACACAGGGTCTTAACCGTCAGATCAGAAGGATGTGCGAGAAATGCGGATGCCGCGTCACGAAACTGAAACGCGTCCGTATCCTGGACATAGAATTAGGAGACCTCCCTATTGATTCCTACAGGAAAGCGACACCTGAAGAATTGAGATCGATCACCGAAAGGATAGATTCGTGAATCCCGATTGGATGATAAATCCCGTTTTTATAGTGCGACTATTATGCACATCCGAGGTTAAACCTCAGGATATAGGTAGTTATGATATACTTCATAGGAGCCGGACCGGGAGACCCGGAATTGATCACCCTCAAAGGGCGCAGACTGATTGACGAAGCGGATGTTATCATCTTCGCGGGATCGCTCGTGAACCCTAAGGTATTGGACGGACACAAGGAATCGGCGAAGATCTACGACAGTGCGTACATGGACCTCGATGAGGTAACCAAGGTGGAGATCGAAGCTGAGAAGGCAGGACTGAAGGTCGTACGCGTACACACAGGAGACCCTTCCATCTACGGAGCGATACGCGAACAGATGGATATCCTGGAAAAGGAAGGCATCGAGTACGAGGTCGTCCCCGGAGTCAGTTCATTCGTCGCAACGGCAGCGGCCCTGAAGAAGGAGTACACTCTGCCAGATGTAAGTCAGACGGTCATAATCACACGTATGGAAGGTCGCACACCCATGCCTCCAAGGGAGAAGCTCAAGGACCTGGCGAGCCACCATGCATCGATGTGCATCTTCCTGAGTGTAGGATTCATGGATGAACTGTGCAAGACCCTGATCGAGGGCGGTTATGAACCGGACACCCCCATAGCGGTCGTCTACAAGGCATCATGGCCTGAACAGAAGATCGTCATCGGAACACTGAGTGACATGCCCCAGAAGGTGAAGGAGGCCAACATCTCCAAGACGGCGATGACCGTTGTCGGAGGATTCCTCGGTGACAAATACAGTCTTTCGAAGCTCTACGACAAACACTTCTCGACAGAGTTCCGCAAGGCGGTGGACTGATATGGTCGAGATCTTCGAACCCCATGCTATCGAGAAGAAGAGCATGGAGATCATAACATCGGAGCTCAACGGAAGGACCTGGCCCGAACCTCAGTTCTCCATCGTCAAAAGATGCATCCACACATCGGCCGATTTCGATTATGCCGATAACCTCAGATTCTCCCCTGATGCGGAGAAGATCGGGGTCAAGCTCCTCAGGGGCGGTTGCAACATCGTCACCGATACGAAGATGGCATTCTCAGGTATCAACAAGAACAGGTTGGAGGCGTACGGCGGAAAAGCATTCTGCTTCATCAGCGACGAGGATGTCATTATGGAGGCCAAGGAGAGAGGATGTACCCGTGCCACCGTAGCGATGGAAAAGGGTGCGAAACTCCCTGGTAAGACGATATTCGCCATCGGTAACGCGCCGACAGCACTCATAGAACTGGATGAGCTCATCAAAGCTGGTAAGGCAAAACCTGACCTCATCATAGGTGTCCCCGTAGGATTCGTCAACGTCGTCGAATCCAAGGAGATAATCATGAAATCAGGTGTACCCTACATCGTTGCAGCCGGAAGGAAGGGCGGAAGCAACATCGCAGCGACGATCTGCAACGCCATGTTGTATTATAACGGCGAAGTCGACTGATTTCTAATGCTGGAGGACGCCCTCGGAGGTGTCATCCAGCACCTTATTTTATCACAATCCGATTACGGTATTGACGAGTGATATGAAGTCCATCCTGAGATTCCTCAAACCGATCCATTGGGCATTGCTGGTCCTGATGGCGGTATTCGTATCCATACAGGTCTGGTTCGACCTGGAGATCCCAGGATACATGTCAAGGATCACCGTCCTCCTGAACAACGGCTCATCCGCCGACCTCATCATGAACGAGGGCCTGTGGATGATCCTGTGCTCCATAGGCAGTGTGCTATGCTCCATCTGTGCAGGAGGAGTGGCCGCCTATGTCGCATCGGAATTCGCCAAGATATTACGTAGGGAGCAGTTCCTGAAGGTACAGTCGTTCTCGCCCCAGGAGATGAGCAGATTCAACATCTACAGTCTCATCACACGTTCCACCAACGATGTCACCCAGGTACAGAACGCCGTGGCGCGTACATCGCAACTTATAGTCAAGGTCCCGGTCATGGTCTACATTGCATTGACCAAGGTGGCCACAGGGAGTTGGGAATGGACCGAAGTCACTGCTATCGGTATCATCGCAATCGTGATCGTGCAGTCTTTCATGCTGTTCTATGTCATCCCACGTTACAGGAAAGTACAATGGTACACCGATGGTATGAACCGCACGGTGAGGGAGGGACTCACCGGGGTCAGAGTCATACGTGCCTTCAACGCGGCCGATTATCAGAACCGCAAAGCGGACGAGGCCAATGACGAACTCACCGAGAACAACCTCTACGCTTCACGCCTTCTCGCATTCACCAGACCGTTCAACGGAGTGGTGCAGAACATCCTTACTGTGCTTATCTACATACTGGGTGCCGGCATAATCCTCAATTCGGTGACACAAGACGACGCCCTCACCGTGTTCTCCAACATGGTGGTGTTCTCATCCTATGTGATGTACGTCGTATCCTCATTCATATTACTGGCACATGTCGCTATGGGACTTCCCCGTGCAATCGTGTCCGGCAAACGTATCCGTGAGGTCATAGACACGAAGATCACTGTCGTAGACGGAGATGTAACCGAATCGAAAGAGGATGATCTGTGCATCTCGTTCAAGGATGTGTCCTTCGCATACCCCAATAGTTCGGATGATACACTGACGGGGATATCCTTCGATGTCCACAGAGGAGAGACGGTCGCCATCATTGGACAGACCGGTTCCGGTAAATCCACGATACTCAACCTGATCCCCCGCCTGTTCGATGCCACATCCGGTACCGTTGAGGTGGACGGCATTGATGTCAAGGATTATGACCTCGACCACTTACGCTCGAAAATAGGATATGCTACGCAGAAAGCGATGCTTTTCAAGGGAACGGCAAGATTCAACATAGGATACGGAAGGCCTGATTGCTCCGACGAGGAGATGATGGGGGCCGCACGCATCGCATGCATCGATTCGTATCTATACGATAACAACGGCCTGGACTCCGAGATCGAGCACATGGGATCCAATCTGTCCGGGGGACAGAGACAGAGGATATCCATCGCCAGGGCGATCTGCAAGAAACCGGAGATCTACATCTTCGACGACACCTTCTCTGCACTCGACTACAGAACGGATGCGGAGGTCCGCAGGAACATCCGCAAGGAGACATCTGGGTCTACGATATTGATTGTTTCACAGAGGATAGTCACCATAGCCGATGCCGATCGTATCATAGTCATATCCGACGGCAGGATCGTGGCATCTGGAAAACACAGTGAATTGATGCAATCCTGTGACATATATCGTGAGATGGCCGCCTTGCAGGAATACAAGGAGGCGCCGCAATGATGATGGGGACCTCCAAGAATAACAAACCCGATGACATGATGAAGGCATGGAAGGATATCTTCGGCTACATCGGGAAGTACAAGATACTGTTCATCATCACCGCATTACTCTCATTGATATCATCCGCACTGGCACTCACGGGGCCGTACTTCATCAGCGACATGACCGACCTGATCCAAGAGGGCATCACCGGCGTCATGAACATGGACGAGATCACCCGTATCGGATTCATTCTGATAGCCATCTACCTCATTAGCGGGGTGTTCAACTTCTTCGAGAACTACATGATGGCAACGGTATCGCAACGCTGTGCCCAGATGTTCCGCAGGGACATATCCAGGAAAATGAACAGGATACCGTTGCACTACTTCGACAGATCCTCTAAGGGAGACATCATGAGCCGTGTGACCAATGATGTGGACAATTTGGGAACCTCGATGAACCAATGCATAGGTTCACTGGTCACATCCATCACCACCTTGGTATTCTCTTTCGCCCTGATGGCCATTCTGAACATCCCGCTGACGATCCTTTCAGTTGCGATAGCGGTGGTCGGTTTCGGATTGATCAAATACATCGCTAAGAAGACCCAGAAGTACTTCAAATCACAACAGAAGAACCTGGGTGCCATGAACGGTCTCGTCGAGGAACAGTACACCGGACATACCGTAGTCAGCATCTATGCAGGACAGAAGAAGGCCATCGACAGATTCGACTCGATAAACGAGGAATTGGGTCGTACGGCATTCAGATCACAGTTCCTGGGCGGGATATCATCACACCTGAGCGGTCTGGTAAGCAATGTTGGATACGTATTGGTCTGTGTCGTCGGTGCCATGCTCTACATACAAGGCAGCACGACCATAGGAGTGATCGTCGCATTCATGATCTATGTCAAGCTGTTCACCGGCGCATTCTCACAAATCTCCTACGCTGTGGTGAGTATGCAGTCCGTTGCCGCTTCAGCAGAACGCGTGTTCATCTTCCTGAGGTACGATGAGATGCCTACCGAGGAGATAACAGTAGATACAACGGATATCAAAGGCAAGGTAGAGTTCCGTGACATCCGTTTCGGTTACTCCAAGGACAAGGAGGTCATCCATGGATTCTCCGCGTCGATACAACCTGGACAGAAGATCTCCATCGTGGGATCGACAGGAGCCGGTAAGACCACCATAATCAACCTTCTGATGAGATTCTATGAGGTCGATTCGGGAGACATACTGATAGATGACATCCCGACAAGGAAGATGACCAGAGAACAGGTGAGGGGCCTGTTCGGCATGGTTCTTCAGGAGACATGGATGTTCGAGGGCACAGTGAGGGAGAACATCGTCTTCAACAGGGAGAACGTGTCCGATGAAGAATTGGACAGGGTGTGCGAGGCAGTAGGATTGCATCACTTCATTTCCTCACTGCCGAAAGGTTACGACACCATGATAAGCGATATGGATTCCATGTCCGTGGGCCAGAAGCAGCAGATATCCATCGCGAGAGCGATGATCGGTGATCCTAAGATGATCATCCTGGACGAGGCGACCAGTTCTGTGGACCCGCTTACGGAGAAGATGATCAAAGATGCCACAAACAGGATGATGGAGAACAGGACATCGTTCATCATCGCACACCGTCTCTCGACCATAATGGATGCGGACATGATAATCGTCATGAGCAACGGTGAGATTGTGGAGACAGGAAGACATAACGAACTGCTCTCAAAGGGTGGAACTTACAAAGAACTGTTCGACAGTCAGTTCGACGTGTCCGACTAACTTCAATAATACGTCCGTAAAAATGTAAATTTTTACAAAAATACGCCCGTAAAATTGTAAATTTCTGCAATTTTCCGGACGTAAAAATGCAGAAGATTAATAACCCAGTACTCATACATCACATCATGCTCAGACGTAAGGCGTATGATGAATTGATGAGATGGAAGGAGAACACAGATAAACCCCTCTTGGTCTACGGACAGCGTCAGGTAGGGAAGACCTTCATCATCGAACAGTTCGCCAAGGACAACTTCAAGAATTATATCTACGCCAACCTTAACGAGGACGGAAGATTCAGATCCATTTTCGAGCAATCTGACCGTACAGTGGATAATATCATACTGTCGATATCCACAGTACGTGGGATCGAACACATTGATGATGAGGATACTCTGATATTCCTCGATGAGATACAGGACTGCCCGGAAGCGCTTAGCTCACTGAAATCGTTCAATAAAGATGGGAGATACAGAGTTATCGCATCCGGTTCCATGTTGGGCCTTACAGAGAACCTTGTAACCAGGAAGAAAAAGAAAGGAGTTGTACCGGAGCCGATATCCCCGATGGGCGACGCCAAGGTCATGCAGATGACCTCCCTTGACTTCGAAGAGTTCCTTTGGGCCAATGGGATCCCTCAAAAAGCCATCGATAAGGTACGCGATTTCATCAAAGATCAAAAGGAGATCGATAAACCGCTGTTCGAACAATTCTCAAATCTGTTCAGGATCTTCCAGATAACAGGAGGGATGCCTGCTTCGGTACAGGAATTCGTGAACGATAAGAGCACATTCGCCAGATCATCGGATGAACTGGAAGATATAGTATCACAGATCGGCAGAGACATCACCAAATACAATACACCTGAGAATGCGATAAGGACAATGGAATGTTTTAGATCCATCCCATACCAACTTGCCGGGACAAATAAGAAGTTCCAATACTCCAGGATATCACCAAATACCATAAGCCCAAAGAATACCAGGAAGGCGGCGGACACATACATGGAGAACCTTCTTTGGATCAAACATGCCGGATATGGTAACTTCTGCTATGGCCTCACCGAAATAGCATCTCCGGTGAAGAATAATATCAAGACGGATGTCTTCAAAATATACCTCTCAGATACAGGCATATTAACTCATATGTACGGAGATATGGCTGTTAGAGCCACATTCTCAGCAGACACATCGTACAACATGGGGTCAATCGTGGAGAATGCTGTAGCAGAATCACTTATGAAGTGCGGACTGACACCGACCTATTATGTGAACAACAAGGGACAGGCAAGGATGGAGATAGACTTCGTAGTGGAACTGTTCACCGGACTTGTCGCCATAGAGGTCAAATCCGGAAAGGATAGGAACGGCCCCTCCATAAACAAGGTAACCGAACACTTCAAAATCGACCGCAGGGTGATGTTTGAGGACAGTAACATCTACATCGATGACAAAGGGATAGAACACTACCCCCTGTTCGTCTCTGCATTCTTCGATTCGTTGGATAACAAGCCGGGGTACCTCTGATTCCCTAGAGTTATACTATATACGGGTAATTGGTATGCTGGCACACATCCATTTATCCTAACACATACATAATCTGGCCGTGGTGAAGGTCGCCTGTATCGGAGTCGGGTCCCATGCTGGATTCGTAATGAACGCCCCTGCAGAAGAATTGCGCAGTAAGGGCTATGATATCACTGTTTATGCAGGCGATTCTGTTACCTTGGATGATGAGATCGACCAGTTGCGGGATTATCTCGACAAAGTGGCGGAATGTGACTTCATCTTCGTAAGTGTCCATGGCGATGTCTCCTATTTCAGACACTGGTCCAACCTGAGGAAGGTTATAGAGAAGAACAAGGTCTCCGCGATAATAACGGGTGTCGAGGAAGCGGTCGCATTGCAGGAACGCAGCCTCTTCCTCCAATCGGATGAGGACTGGTGGACCTTACGTAAATTCGAGACCATTGGAGGCGATGACAATCACCGTTCCTCCCTTTTATGGGCACTGAAAACCTTCGACCATGTGGATGTTGAGATACCGGAAGCGGTCATCCCGTTAGCACAGGGCATCTATGATCCCAACAAAGGCATGATGACACTTGAAGAGGGACTGAAGGATGTCGGAAAGAGCGGAAAACCGGTGATAATGATCACCTTCGTCAACGTATTCTTCCTCAGACACAACACGGGGGCCATCGACGTCCTTTGGAACAAGGTCAAGGAGATCGGGGCCGAACCTCTAGCCATATTCTTCAAATCCTATGAGGATGAGATGACGGGATCCATAGGTATCTCACGTATCGTGGACGAATACCTTGTGAAAGATGGAAAACCCATCGTGGATGCCGTCATTAACACCCTCGGTTTCGCACTCACTCTGACATCTAATCCGAGTACAGGGGAACAGATTTCTGACGATCATTTCTTCGAAAGGCTCAATGTACCTGTCATTCAGGCCATTAATCTCTACGGTTCTGCCAAGGAATGGAGGGAGAGTCCGTTCGGACTCCATGCGGCGGACATATCCATGAGCGTCGTCAATCCCGAGTATGACGGGCAGATCGATTCCTTCCCGTACTGCGGGACGGAAAGGACCGAATCTGGGGAATACAGACAGGTCGCCATCGAGGACAGATGCGATGCGATAGTGGAGATGGCCTACCGTTGGGCGCTATTGAGGCACATCCCCAACAAGGAGAAGAAAGCTGCCATCCTGATCTACATGTATCCGCCGAGACAGGACCTTGCGGGCGGAGGATATGGTTTGGATACTCTACAGAGCGTATCGGACATGCTCCGCTGGTTCGAGAAGGAAGGTTACAAACTGGATTGGATGCCTGAGAACGGGAAGGAGCTTGCACAACGTCTCCTGGACGGTGTCACGAACGATAACGAATGGAAATCTGACCATCAACTTAGAGATGTGTCCGTGGATCTGATAAGACCTGAGCAGTATCAGAAATGGTTCTCAGAGATCGCCGAATCCGCCCAAAAAAGATTCACGGAAGCTTGGGGCAAGGCACCCGGAGACTATCATACGTTAGATGGGTGCCAACTCATCCCCGGGATCGTGAACGGTAACATATTCATCGGATTCCAGCCGGACCGCGGTAAATGTTCAACAGAATCTTATCATGATCCATGGACGGCCCCGCCGCATCAGTACCTCGGTGTGTACAGATGGCTGAAGGAGGTATGGGGTGCGAATGCCGTCATTCACATGGGAACACACGGCACACTGGAATGGCTTCCCGGAAAAAGCGTCGGACTGTCTGAGGAATGCGATCCAGATATAGTTCTGGGGAAACTTCCCAACATCAACCCATACATAATCGACAATCCCGGTGAAGGGATGCAATCCAAACGCAGACAGTATGCTGTAACTACCACACATATGATCCCATCCATGGCCCGTTCCGGCGGATACGATGAGATTAACGAACTGGAGACAGCCGTACAGGCCTATCTCAAAGCTAAGGACTTCGGCCTCAGCGAGAAGCTGCCGCCGATAATGGACAAGATTGTTGAGCTGTGCGTCAAACTCAACATGGTCTCCGACCTTGGATTGGATAAAGGATGCTCCGCCGACGATATGTACGACAAGGTGGACAAACTCTACGATTACATACTGGAAGTGAAGGATGCGCTCATCAAGGACGGACTGCACGTTCTGGGAGAGGTACCGGATGATGAACGTCTTGATGAAATGACCTATTCCCTGGTGAGATATCCTAACGGAGATGTTCCTTCATTACGCGAGGCCGTCGGAAGACAGTACGGATATGAGATGGAGGAACTGCTTCGCGATCCTTCCGGAACACTCCCAGATGGAAGACTGAAGGGAGAACTCATCGATGAGATAGATTCCATGACTTTCCAATTGATTCAGTATGCACGTGAGTCGGATTACGATATAGACAAGGTGAAGAAGAAAGCCTCGGAACTATTCGAGAACAAACATGTCGATATTGATCCGGCCCTTGAGTTCGTATGCGGTTTCCTCATCGATGCGATACGCCACATGGGCGACGAGATCGGCAATGTCATGAAGGCTCTGAACGGAGGCTTCATCCCCCCTGGACCATCAGGCTGTCCTGGCAGGGGAAGGGCACAGATACTTCCGACCGGCCGTAACTTCTATTCCATCGATCCCGACGGTATACCATGGCATTCCAGCTGGGAGATAGGTTCCAAGATGGCCGAACAGATGATCCAAAGGTATCTGAACGACAACGGTTCGTATCCGAAGACCGTCGGCATGATACTTTGGGCCACTGACACGATGAAGACCGGAGGGGATGATGTCGCATACATCCTCAGACTCATGGGCCTGAGACCGATATGGACGGAGTACGGCGGAAGGGTGAAGGATATCGAGGTCATCCCGTTGGAGGAACTGGAAAGGCCACGTATCGACGTAACAATGCGTATAAGCGGTCTTTTCCGTGATACTTTCCCCAATCTGTCCAATCTCATCGACCGCGGCGTACAGATGATAGCCGCGTTGGATGAGGACGATGATGTCAATTATCTTGCTGCCAATGTGAGAAAGGACATCGTGGATGCCATCACGGAAGGATTACCGATCGATGAAGCGCGCAGGAAAGCAACGTACCGTGTATTCGGGGATGCTCCGGGAACATACGGATGCGGGATCAGCGACCTCATAGAGACCAGTCAATGGAAGACAGTGGATGATCTGGGCGAATCGTACGTAAAGCATGGATGTTATGTGTACGGGAATGGTCTGAAAGGCGAAGCGCAGCCTGACATGTTCCGT
>JAFSYZ010000025.1 GCA_017455785.1 Candidatus Methanomethylophilaceae archaeon | reverse complement strand
GTACATCCAGGTCTGCCAGACCCTGATGACGGACGATACACGTAAACGGGAGGTCAAACCGCTCTTGAGGCCGAAGGACAACTATGCCAAGACGATCCTGACACTGGACCGTTTCGGTCTAGGGAACGAGAATGGGATACTGATCAGGAACGTTCTGGATTGGTTAATGGAATGATCGTTTCCGACCTCATTGATAAGTAACCGAACTTATGCCCGTATACGGGGCATAAGTTACCTTAATCTCTGATGTCTGGCCATTGCCTCAAGCGGTTTCCGGCGTGTCCGCTCATTTCACAATGTATCTTGTCACGATTGGACCTTTTTTAGTAAATGGTATTTAATGTACTTGATGAAATAGAATTCATGGAAGTTTCGATTACCTTTACCGATTCTGAATTCAGATCGATTCAGAAGAGTGCATCCGAAGAGGGCGTGGATCTCTACCTCCATACGTGGAGTTGCGCTTGAATTGGTTAAGGATATGGAGGATTTCAAGGTATTTGAAGAGGATATGAAAAGGAATCCGGACAAATATTCTCTGACCTATTCTATGGAAGATGTTTTCAGGGAATTGGGTTTAAATCGTCAGGTTGAACGGGTACGTTATAAATGTATGTTTATGTCGATAATATGATGCCAACAGGCATGACCGTCGTGGATGTAACAACTGCTCGTAAAAATCTATCCAATCTGGTCTTAATGGTACAGGATTACGAAGTCGTGACAATCAGGAACCATTATTACTGCGCATCCCTTGCATGTAGGCATTATAGATTAGTGGATGGAAGTCGGTCCCGATGAACATTGAAGACATTCGGATAAGACTTAGGAAGATCTGCGATTGGATCCTGGAGCATCTGAGCGTATTGATGTCCTTGGTCATTATAGCGTATGGAATTGTGAGTATTATCTATTATAAAGGTGAGATGTGGCGTGCCATACTCATATACATCATGCCCATCATCAGCGGAGTGCTGATCCTGCTGGATAAGCATAGGAGTGTATTCTGGGCCGTCGGTCTGTATGCGATAGGTATCGGTATCTCGAGACTGATCAACTACATACCAGGGGTCTTTGCCGAGGAATTGACCACATTCGTCATATCCCTCGTGTTCTGTATCATGGCCGGAAACCTGGTATATTCGGGAAGCAGGTACATCAGGGGAAACGCAAGATCCATCCTCTTCGTTTTGATCGGTACAACGGCCTTCGTGGTGTTGACCGGAATCCTGGTGGCCATCGAATTCAAGGATACCGGGGACCTGTGGCAGTTCCTTGTGAACAGCATGGACTACCTGATCAGCATGGCAGTATACATCGTGTACATAGGTCTGGTATGGTCCGAGCCTGTGCGTAAATCCACCAATGTGGCCGTTTCTCAGCGTCTGTCCTCCGGTATCAGGGGAGTGGACGGAACGATGATGAGGGCATCCATCCCGGAGTCCGTGGTGAAGGAGGTCATCGACTTCATCGACGGAAAAGGACCTTCGAACAAAGGTCCCATCGAGGGTCCGGTGTACTCCGAATACTGTTTCGCATTCCAGGACAAGTTCAAGTCCAACTATGCCAGCCTCCAGAGATGGAACGGACCTGACGGTGTTGTCTACATGACACTTTGCGACCATAAGAAAGGATCATTCATCGGAACCAACACGGTCCGTGTGGAAGGAGTGAGATATGTCGACGACGCTCTTATAATTCAGTGCGCTGACAGAGGTGACGCGATCTTCAGGATCAAGGATGCGGACGAATTGGACGGCCCGCTCCTCTTCGGCAACACAAAGAAGACAGGAGGTGATGCGGCATGAAGATCACAAGGCTGCATCGTGCGTTATTCCTCATAGTGATGATGATAGCTGTCGCCATCTATTTCTGGCTGATCTGGTCGGAGGATGGCAAACTGTTCTCCGCTCAGGAGTTGATCAGTCTCGCAACGATGATTATCGGAGCACTCTGCTGTGTGTATTCGATGAGGTACGGTCTCAAACGTGTACTGTCGATCTCCATGATCGTGCTCGGATTATACGTCATCGTGAAGATCGGACTCATGACCTTGGACGGAAGCCAATCCCTGTCGTCACTTATCATAGCCGTAGCGCTCGGAGGTGTGTCGATACTTCTCGGATTAACCATATGGTTGGGTTATGATTACAATGTGATCAGGATAAGGATGTGTATGCTGGTCGTAGCGGTAGTGTGTATCGCCCTTGCCATAGTCGAAGCCCGTCTGGTCATGGATTTCGATGCGTGGTGGGAAGATGCCCATCTGTTCATCGCGCTCTGTCTGATATCATCGGCCGTTGTATTCGTAACCATGGATCCATCCATGGAGATGCCGACCATGGCCAGCGGTGCCAAGGACAATATCATCGCTATGAGGAGACGCATGGTCTGTACGGACGATGCATATATGCTCACCACGGAGGCGAAGGATCTCAAGAAGCACATCGATTCCAACGGCAAGGAGTCCATGGAGATCCTGGTTAGGAGCAATGACTATCTGTCGTTCAACCTCATCGTTACCAACAAGGACAAGGGGGAGCACCTTCTGGAGATACGTGACCTGAAGAAGATCTTCATGTCCACACTGCTTACGATGAAGTTCAACCAGGCCGTGTTCGCTGACGATCACGTATCGTTCTACGGTGATGACGGTAAGGCCATGAAGATCCTCATTTACGATCATATACTGGAGAACATGAACCAGCCTCTGATATTCGGACGCGAGTTGAACATCCAGAAGAAGGACTGATCTTTACAGAAGGTAAAGAATGGTTCGATAACAAAACAAACGGGTGTGGCCTCGGATCCCTGAAAAGGGATCGAGGCCTATACCCGTATCTATTATAACGTGGACATTCGAAAGGTTTGTTAATTGGCTGAAGTGGCTTTTAGCAATTTTCCGCCAATATATGGTTTTATTATCCGATTCAAAGGACAACGTATTCAAAGCAGAGATGTCATGTATATCGGCAGATACAGGATCTTTCCATCATCTTTCATGTTTTTTGAATGTACAATTACTGCTTTGTCAACTCTTCTCGCATATTTTTCCATGAAGATGTCCATCAGACAGTTATTTGAGTACAATTTTTTATACAATCCCTTAGTTTCTTTTTTGTTAAAAAACAACAATCTCTTACTATAATTAACTGATTATTGTATCGTATAGATTGTTGCACCGTTGGGTGTGAACACGCTGCTCTCCCCTCCGGGTCTCTGACCGATCACGTATCCTATGTACCTCTCCTCACTGGTCTCACAGAAGTAGTAGTTCACACTGTCCTTAGGGAACAGCACGAATCCAAGGTCGCCGTCGGTGAGTGCTAGGCCTGCAGCCATGTGTCCGGGGAAGTTGAACACCAGTTCCGATACTTTGTACCCTAACGGTTTGAGAATGGCACAGAACAACATCGATGTGTCCTCACAGTCCCCGTGCTGTTCGAAGAGTGTTTCCACAGCATAGTTCCAGTATTCTCTGCTTTCTTCTCCTTTGTCATCAGATGTGTACTTGATGTACTGGACGAAAGCTAGGACCAATCCCGCCGTGTCCTTGGGGCCGAATCCCTCCTTCTTCGCCATTTCATAAAGTTTTGACGAAGCATCAAGGACTACAGGGTCGAAATATGTGACATAGACTGTGTTGTTAGAGATGTCCTTCTTGTCCTGTTTCCTTGGCACAGATGTGTCAGATGAATAGGAGTAGTAGATGTGATACGGAATATCGACGGTCATCTCGTACTTCTTGTCCTTGAATGTCCACTCGAAAGTTTTCGGTAGGATGTCATCGACCAGGATGTCATATGAATATGAGCGGTCATTGCCATCCGCATCCTTTCCGATTTCTTTGATCGTGTAGATGCCCGCTTCTGTGAATATGTACGTTGGAATCGTCCCGTCGATCGGGAATACGATGATGGATTCTCCAATACTCTTGTCGATTATGCTCCACGTTCCTGTGATTATGGATGTATCGGGTTTGAGGGTGTACACTTCACCGACATCCGTAGCTTCTTTGAGACCTCCCATTTCCTTTGCCTTGAATGTGTAAGCACAATCCCTGTAGGCATGATCGCATTCCAATCTGAAGGAACCGGACACCTTCTCACCATCTAGATACCATCCGTCGACACGGTAGAGTCTCTCATCTACCTCGGGAATCAATACGAATCTGTTTCCGACATCGTATGTGCCGGATCCCTCTATGGTTATGCCGTCAGATGTAGCAGATATCATGACCCTTTCCTTCACATGGACATCCTTCGACGATGTCATCGTCAGTGTCATGCGCCCGTACACATGATTCCAAGCGATGGTCACAGGAAGTCTCTCATTATCGAAATAGACCTCGTATCCATCCATCGAATCGGTAAGTGCCAGACATTCGGATATGACTGCTGTTTCGGTCCCGTCGGAATAGATCGCCTCGAGATCAACAAGGTACTTCTGACCGTCATCTTTGATGTAGGTCAACGTGGCATTCCCCGTGGCAACTCCGAAGTATGTGGTACCAGTTACGGAGTAAGTGAGCTCCTTACCAAAGTTGGATATGAATTCCGCGGTGAGGTGGATGTCCCCTTTGGTCCCCGACGGTATTGAAGTCACTTTCTTGCCGGAGTCGTCGAACCATCCACTGAATGTCAGGTACGGATGCGTGGCATCCTCCAGTACCAATCCTTTGGAAGAATCATAAGTGGAAGGGTTGTTGCTGGAACCTCCGTTGAGATCGTACGTTATCCTGTATTCCCCGCCTTCGGATTGCTGTTTTGTCAGGATAATGATGGCGGCAGCACCCGCTGCTACAACACATAATGCGACTACAACCGCTACCAGCTTGCCTGACATCGTCTCCTCATCCTATTAATAGGATATAACATCGCCCGATGGAATGATTAGTTTTGACTAAAAATCATGGAAATCAAGCCAATCTTTATACCGCGCATCTGTATCCTTTCATCCATGT
>JAFSYZ010000153.1 GCA_017455785.1 Candidatus Methanomethylophilaceae archaeon | reverse complement strand
CATCGGTGACAACGGCGTTACACTTCCAGTACCTATGCTGAACATCATCAACGGCGGTAAGCACGCCGGCGGTAACCTGAAGATACAGGAGTTCATGATCATACCTGCTGGTGCGAAGACGTTCAGCGACTGTCTGAGGATGTCCTCGGAAGTTTACATGTCTCTCAAGTCCATACTGAAGAAGAAGTACGGTGTCGGTGCCATCAACCTCGGAGACGAGGGAGGATTCGCACCCCCGCTCGACACATCATCCGAAGCGATGGAGACCATCCTCGGTGCTGTGTCCGATGCAGGATACCAGCCCGGGAAGGATGTGTTCCTCGCTCTTGATGCGGCATCGAGCGAGTTCTACACAGATGGCGTGTACGATGTCGATGGATTGAAATTATCCGCAGGCGAACTCGCCGATCATTACACCAAACTCACCAAGGAGTTCCCGTTGATCAGTATCGAGGATCCGTTCTTCGAGGACGATTTCGAGACGACAGCAGAACTAACCAAGAAGGTGGGCGCCAATGTGCAGATCGTCGGTGATGATCTCTTCGTCACTAACACCAAGCGTCTCTCCAAGGGAATCAGCATGAAGGCTGCAAACGCACTTCTGCTGAAGGTCAACCAGATCGGTACCGTCACAGAAGCGGGAGATGCGGCGCAGATGAGCTTCGACAACGGTTACTCTGTCGTAGTGTCACACCGTTCCGGTGAGTCCGAGGATGTCAGCATTGCCGACCTCTCCGTCGGATGGGGCTCGGGACAGATCAAGACCGGAGCGCCAGCACGCGGTGAGCGTACCGCCAAGTATAACCAGCTTCTGAGGATAGAAGAGGAGCTTGGTTCCAAGGCAGTATTCCTTGGAAAGAAGGCTTTCACGCTTTGAATCAAACCCGTTCATCGGACCCTCTTTCACGGAGGGTCCGGTGTATATTTTTTCATCGATTTTGATGTGTAAACTGTACGACAATTGGAGTAATCATCCAGTACAAATTGTTCAATATGTTTCGATGAATGTCGTATATTACTTCGACTACAATTCTGGTAGATTAGTGCTGTAAAAAGAACCCCTTCATTTCCACTGGAAATGGGTAAAATTAATATTCATTAAAATACCCCTTTAATACCCTGCCATTGTTTTAGTCTGTACTAAAGAAATTATTACGAAAACCGCAAAAAATGTATTAAAAATAAAGTGTTAGCATAAAATCACCCTTTTTAGGGGCTATTTTGGGTGAAATACGGCCATTTTTCGATTAACAAGCGTTTAATCGATAAGCCCTTAGAAAGCCCTTAGGCATACCCTTATATGCAGGCTATCGCAATGAGGTTAATGCGCGTTCTGTGGTGCTTTCCTACACCTGTGATCGTAGTTAATATGGATGATGAGTAGATGGTAACGGTCAATGCCTTTCGTCAATTGCCGAACAGTTGCAACACCGTCTTCAACGTTGCCGGAAGGGGCAGGATGGGGACTATCTACTGCAGGTGCGGAAGGATCGTTTCCATGGATTCTGCGATCATGAAGATGAAGCTCAGTATGGGTAAGGAATTGGAATGTCCCCTCTGCCGCAACGGACGTATCTCGAAGGACATCGAGGACATCAACATGCACTTCGATGGTATCGAGGAAGAGGACTTCTTCTGATCATCTCTTTCTGCTAGGGCAGTTGGAGTCTATGCATTCCTCACGGTCCCCGATAAGAAGCATCGGTGCGCCGCATATCTCGCATGCCTTGTCCGCGCTTTTCTCGAATCCTCTCGGCCTCAATGCATACGTCTGCTTGCATTCGGGATATCCGTCACATCCTGCGAAGCGTTTGCCGGCCTTGGAGTACATCATCCTTATGTTGCCTCCGCATTGAGGACACTTGCCGAGATAGGTCTTGGCGGTGTTGCTCTCGCACTTCGGATCTATACAGACGGTCTGTGGAGGAATGCCCTTCCTGATGACCTTGAGTTGCGGTAATCCGCATACTTCGCATTTGGTCTCCAATGTCTGCACCATGGCGCCTTTCGGCAAAGGATAGGCGCACTTACAGTCGGGGTAACCGTCGCATCCGATGAAGTTACCGTTCCTTGATTTCTTGATCGTGAGGTTGTTGCCGCATTCCTTGCAGATGCCTATGAACTGTTGCGACCTCAGGGCGGCCCTGATCTCGTCGCCTATGGCATCCTTCTCCTTCTCGATGGTGGATGCGGCCTTGTACAGCATGTCCTGAGATTCCTCCACGACATTGCCTAACGTCCTCTCGCCGACGCTGATCTTCAGCATATCTGCTTCAAGCTTGGATGTCATGTCGGGGTTGGCGATGCCTCCTCCGTGCTTCTCCAACGACTTCGTCAGAGCGACACCGCTTGCTGTGGGGATGAGATAGTTACCTTGTACGTAGTTCCTTGAGTACAGCTTTCCGATGATGTCATGTCTCGTACTCTTGGTACCTAATCCTAACTTGTCCATCTCCTGGATGAGCGAACCCTGGTTGTACCTGTATGGGGGTTTCGTTTCACCTTCATCCATGGCCATGGACCTGATGTCTATCTTATCGCCGGAATTGAGCTTGGGGATGTGCGTGTTGGTGATTGTGAGGTATTTTCTGTAGTATTTCTTCCATCCTTCTTTCTTGAGGACGTAGCCTTCGGCCTTGAACTTCTCTCCCTCGACATCGACGACACAGTTGCTTATTTCCGCTTCAGAAGCGGGTGCCAATGTCGCAAGGAATCTCCTTACGATCAATTCGTAGAGTTTCCATTTGTCACCTTTCATCTTCGATGATGATGCTCCCGCTGTGGGGTAGATAGGCGGATGGTCCGTCGTCCTCTTCTTTCCTCTTGATGGAAGGATGGTCTCCTGTGAAAGGATCTCGTTCACCTCATCCTTGAAGTCGGATTCCTTGAGCTTCTCCAACACGTTCCTCAGACCGAGGCTTTTGGGATACTCTGTGTTCTCGGTACGAGGATATGAGATGTAACCTCCGGTGTAGAGGTCCTCAGCCAATTTCATCGCTGTAGCGGGAGGGATACCTATCTTGTTGGCTTCCACCTGCATCTGTGTGGTATCGAAGGGAGCGGGTCTGAACTCCTCCTTCATCTGTGATTCGTATGAGATGACGGTCCCTTCTTTGGCGACCTTGCATTTCTCTAATACCTTGTCGGCGGCATCCTTCTCCCAGAAGGGATTGCTCTCATGCTCGCCCTTGAATGCGAGCATACCGAATTTGCCTATTACTTTCCAATACGGGACCGGGACGAACTTCGCTATCTCTTCGTTCCTGTCCACCAGCAATTTCAATGTGGGGCTCTGCACTCTCCCTACAGACATGAAGTTCTTTCCCACCTGTCCGGATGCAAGGGACATCAGTCTTGTCAGTACGGCACCCCACGACAGGTCGATGACCTGTCTCGCTTCTGCTGCCGCAGCCAATCTTTCATCAGGCAATACGAGATTGCTGAATGCATTCTCCACTTCCGCCTTGGTCAGAGCGCTGAACTTGGCCCTCTTGACCTTGGACATGTCGGCATCGACCGCTTTCACGGTCTCCATACCGATCAGTTCTCCTTCCCTATCGAAGTCGGTAGCGATGATGATCTCATCAGCGGACTCCATGGAGCTCTTGATAGCATTTACAGTGCTCTTGACGCGGACGGTCTTCACCTGCGGAACGTAGATCAGATCGACAGGGGAACCCTTTCCCCAATCATTGTATTCAGAAGGATAGTCCAATTCTATGATGTGACCTCTGAGACTGATGACCTCGTACTCATCACCGTCTTTGGTGAACGAGATTACGGTGGTGCCTCCAACGTTCTTGGATTGGGATTTTCCGTCGGATAGGATAGTGGAGATCCTCCTGGCGGCGTTGGCCTTCTCAGTGATCACTAGCTTCTTCATATTTCAGAGTATTATACTTATATTATAAATAAAAACCCGGGGACACCGAGTAATATTTTAGGTGTGGGTAGGGTCGTTTCCGATATCGGTTTTTGATGGATTCCAGATGGTGACTGTAGAAGTACCAGATATGTTGAAATGTGACAAAATCCAAAGGCTCAGGAATGTTCGTCAAAAGAAGTTCTGTGATTAAAAATACACTTAATCACAGTGAACAGTATCTTCGAATTACGTAGTCGATTGTCGTAGGTGTATTTATTTTCAACTACCTTTTTGATAGTCTCATATATAAAGCTACATTATACCCAGCCATTTGAACGTTATTATTTCCTATGTCATCAAGGGATTTGAGGGAGCAATGGATATTAATGAGATTTTTGCAACAATGACCGATATTGCGT
>JAFSYZ010000024.1 GCA_017455785.1 Candidatus Methanomethylophilaceae archaeon | reverse complement strand
TACCCCATTCATTTCCGATCGATCCCATCATGATGATCACGACTGATGGGTCGCTCGGCGGATGTGCAGTGGTGACTGATACCTATCAATTCAGCCCCCATACATGTCCGTTGTGACTGTCCTTCTCCGCTATACGGACCAAGCCTCTGAGACGGAGTGTCTTCAGGACACCTCCGGCCTCCCTTGGGGTCAATCCCAACTGATCGCATATCTGCTTGGTAGTGCATCTACCGTTGGCCTGTATCATCTCCATGATCATCCTTCCGTTTCTGGATCTAGTTGCAGGCATGTTCTTCCCTCCTTCTTTTTTTGTTTTGTTTTGTTGGAAATAGGTTTATCCCGGCAGAGGGCCGGAAAGGGTTTGTGACCATCATGCAAATGCACGGTCATGCTCTGGAGAATAACGAACGATACGCGGGATCGCAGATCCGCTGTTCATTCGTGCATAGAAATGCAATCTGAACGTACCGTCGTTACGCTCAGAATGCGACTTTACAGCCACGGTCGACAAAGCGGACATCGAAATCGTCCGCTGTCATGAAGGATGTGTCGTATCCTTCATCTATAAGAAATGCATCCAGTAATACGGGCGCATCCTCTTCATCCTCAGCCTCCTCGATATAGCAGGGCTCGGATGAGATGTCGTCCACTTCATCTCCATCCTTCGATTTGAATCCGTTCGGGTCGATCTCCTTCATTATCCCGTGAGTCACGGTCCCGTAATCAATGAAGTATCTAACCAGGTCCGCTGCATCTGACAGTTCCCTCTGCTCCAGTTCGTTCAACAGGAACGGAAGGAAATCACCTTCTGCGATTACAGTTTCCTCGATCATCAACATCATCATTGAGACCAGTTCTGCCTGGACTCCCTCATATTCATTCCCGTCAATGATCTCCACGTCAGCTCCGTTGGATTCGAGTTCCCTCTTCTCCTTGTAGATCTGCTCGTAGTCATCTATGACTATCATTGAAGCAACCGGTTCTGCATGATCAGGTACCATGAGCTCCACGTGCATCGGATCGAAATCCACAGGGATCTCCCTTAGGATCGTCTTCTCCGGTTGGTCTGCGGGTGCTCTTGGCCCTGTCATCGGATCGGGATCACCACCGATCGGTATCAGACCTGATGTCTCCATAGGGTTTGACTGAGGGCCGAACGGCATAGCCTCGAAATTGTCAGGAAGCAGTTCGGCACTGACCGTCATAAAATCATTATCAAAGGATGCAGCTTCAGAGTCGATAGACACTACAGCCATGCAGACGAAAGCGGACGCTAATACCGCTAAAGTAATGGCTATTATCGACTTGATTGACATCGTTCTTTGATGTCTGGGTCTGTATTTAATAATAACCCAATCCCCGAACGGAAAAGAAAAAACGTCCGGGGACCTGAGATAATTAATTTGATGATCTGGGTAATCAGAGTTCCTCGAGATCCTTGTCCGGGAAGAACGTAACGGAATTGTTCCCGATCTCGTTCACAAGGTTCTTGGAGAGCATGCCCAATTCGAGCCATGCCGCGTTGAATACCGCTATAGGCGTCAGGCATGGTACCGACAGGGATGCCCTGATATCGGGATCGATCACCTTGCTGCCTGCGAAACTCACCACATCGTTGACTGTGATCTCCGTCAGCTTGGAAGCATAGTCCTTCACATGCGGGCAGTCGGAGACGATCTTCACACCAAGGTTGCCGTCATCCTTCATCCATACGGTGACCTTGTTCGTCTTGCTACAGGTTCTCATGTTGGCTACTACGGTGTTTACCATATCCGAAGGAATAGTGAAAGAAGAGATAAATGTGGTGCATCATCCGACAATGGATGACTGTTATTCTCCCATAGGAGATGCAAGTAATAATACAGTAAAAGCACATTACCGTGTCCGAAACAAGGCAGGGATAGTTTGGAGGAAGAGGTCCTTATCACGATTATGGCTATACTCATAGTATTAGCCGCATTCACCTCCATCATCCTGAGTAAATTGAAACTCCCATCATTGGTGGGCTTTCTCATAACAGGGATAATCATCGCCAACTACATCGAGCTCCCATCGGTCACCGATGAGGTCGTCTCGATGTTCTCAAACCTCGGATTGATCATGCTGATGTTCGCCATAGGTATGGAGATAGACATCTCCAAACTGAAGACCCAAGGCAGGTTCGCTGTGTTGATCGCCATCATACAGATACCGATCATGCTGTTCGCAGGCATGATAGCCGGATCGGCCATGGGTTATGATTCCGTTCAATCCATAACATTGGGTGCGATCCTATCCGGTGCGAGCACCGCTGTCGTACTTGCCGTGCTGAAGGCCAACAAGGTGCTGGATCATAACAAGATGGATATACTCATCCTGGTCATGATCATCGAGGACATCAGCCAGGTCATAATGATCTCAGTGCTGACACCGATGATGCAGGGCAGCAATATGAGCACCGATTCCCTAGTGGTGCTGATAATAAACATCGCGGCATTCATGTTCCTATGCTTCTTCATAGGTCTGAGGATCATGCCTCGCCTCATCAATTGGATCTACGAACGTTCCAATGACGAACTGATATCCCTGCTTTGTGTGGGCCTGGTTTTCGTATTCGCACTGTTGGCGCACATCATCGGTCTATCGGTCGCTATCGGTGCTTTCCTGGCAGGTGTGATGATCGGAATGTCCCGTCCGAAACATGTGGTGGAACGGTTCATAGACCCGTTGAAGACACTATTCATGGCTATCTTCTTCATCTCCGTGGGGATGGAAGTATCGGTTGACAGCCTATTCGACAACATCCCGATGATCATCACGATCTATGTCATATTCGCGATATGCATGTTCATCGCCGTGAACACCGGTTATTGGGTCGCCAACGGCGATTCCCGTTCTGGTTGGATCTCTGCGATGGCCATGTGTACCATGGGTGAATTCGCATTCATCATCTCCAAGCAGGCATTGGACTTCGAGGTGTTCGATAATTCATTCTACTCATCGATAATCGGGGCCGCGATACTGTCGATGATCATCCTGCCTATGTTGGTAAGGACATCGAATAAGACCTATGATGCTATCAACAAGATATGTCCTGGTTTCATCAGGAGGTTCTCCGCGTTCATGACCAGACAGAGGGACCTGTTCTATCATGGTCTATCCGTAGCATCCGCCAGATCGAGAGAGAACTTCAGGAAGGGATTGACCAATGCAGGTTTCCTAATCATATTGATCGTGATAATTGAGATAGCGTTCTTCTTCCTGTACGACCCGGTGAGCGCATGGCTGACCAGGAACTTCGGTTCCGATGAATCCACATGGAGGATCGCCATACTGTTCGCGAACATCATAGTTCTGATAGAACCGAGCAGAAGACTGGCCAACTTCATGCATATGACCATACGTATGATCGAGAAGGGAAGGAACATGGTGTCCGATTCGGAGGACATGCCTAAGATCTACAACTACCTCACAACCCTGACCATAGGTTCGTTCATCACCGTCGTCATTGTCATCCTTGTACCCAACGGAATACCTAACATCATCCATATCCTGGTCATCCTGATCGTCTTCGCCCTCATCCTTCTGTATCAGGTATATAAGAATAAGAAAGAGATGGAGAAAACATCGTCCTCCAATCCCGATACAGAGGGTCAGAGTGAAGCGGATACTGAGGACGGTTCTGAATCGGTACCTACCACAGATAATGTCGAAGAGAAGGAAGAGATCGCTACAGAAGTTACCGATGAGTAATCTTTCCAGTTTTAACCGAATCCTCCATTTTTAGTTACTTGAGTCTGACAGTTACGGGACTCTGAACTGACAGGACTCATATTGACACGAGGCATTCCTATTCTCACTTAGCCGATTCAACGAGCATCTTCCATGTACCTGTGATCAACTGTCAACGGAATGTGTCCGAATGGTACC
>JAFSYZ010000152.1 GCA_017455785.1 Candidatus Methanomethylophilaceae archaeon | reverse complement strand
TGGTCCGTATAGCGGAGAAGGACAGTCACAACGGACATGTATGGGGGCTGAATTGATAGGTATCAGTCACCACTGCACATCCGCCGAGCGACCCATCAGTCGTGATCATCATGATGGGATCGATCGGAAATGAATGGGGTACCACTCCATCAAACAGGCGATGAGGTCTCATCGTAGCCTATCCGCTGCGATAGCACCTTTCGCCTACTCTTAATCTTTCTACATATCGTAAAATGAGCTAGATTAGACTACCCGTTGAGGCCATGGGGTATTATTAAATAGTGTTCTAAGCCTCCCCTCACTCATGTCAGCCAAATCGGTCCTGTTCATATCGTTAGCGGTCATAGCGGTCGCTATCGCATGTGCAACAATGATAACGACCGATTCCGAAGCTGCATCCTGTGAGGAGAATCTTATGGTGGCGTATGGCGAAGGACGTTCCGAATCTTTCGCAGCCTCGCCAATCGAATCACAACCGGAACCTGCCAAGAGGGAGGGCCCTAGGAACATGGACGGACCCATGTCCTTCGGCGGTGATCGCACGGAGGTGAATGCCCCTCAGATGATGGAGCAGTCCGAACCCATGATGCCTATGGACATGGGGGTCAGAGACGAGCAGATGTGTCCCGACAACGGACCTATGCCCGTCAACGATGAACCCATGTTCAAGAGCAACGAACCGAAACATGTCGATGTCGTTGTACCTAAGCATGATGAGCCGGTCCCTACCGAGAGGATCATCGAGAAATACGAGACGGTCTTCAAGGAGAAGAGGGAATTGGAATCCATGGGGAATATAGTGGATATCATCGATCCCAACACATATGACGGCCCACAGGCCGAACTGGTCTCTGTGATCGTGGTCATAGTCTCCGATGATGATCCCGAGATGTCCGAAGACGAATTCCTCATCTGCCTGCTGAACGAGCTAGAGGAGAGGGAGATGTACGACGCAGCTGATATCGTCAGGAACATATTGGCGTACAGGTCATTGGACAAGGAGGTACTTGCCGATGTCAACACCATGGGATTCAGGTCCAAGGATGGAGAAGAGGAAGAGGATGACATAGTCTCGACACCCTACCGTATGGAGGAGGTCGAGGAAGATGAGGATGCACCCGTAAACATGGATGCACCTGTTTTTGATGAGGGATACAATGTACCCTTCCCGGCAGCGGACGCCTTTGATGTCCGTTCTGTCGATCGCGGCTGTAAAGTCGCATTCTGAGCGTAACGACGGTACGTTCAGATTGCATTTCTATGCACGAATGAACAGCGGATCTGCGATCCCTGCGTATCGTTCGTTATTCTCGAAATTAACCGTGTGAGTTCACACGGTAGTGGTTGAACACCGTCCCGGCGGATTCCGTGGAATATCTCCTGTATGGAGAAAAAACCGCTTACCAACCAGTAAGAAGAGAAAGACAAAGGGGAAATGAAGATGGATGTAGCAAGATCGAGGAACGGAAAGATGGTCATGGAAATGATCGAAGCGAACGGCAGATGCACGACCAAGCAGATATGCGATCAGTTGGGAATGACCTCGAAAGAGGCCGGAGGTCTGTTGAAGACACTCCGCCTGAGAGGGATGGTACGCATCGCACGGAGAGATAGTCACAACGGACATGTCTGGGCACTGAACTGAGACGTGATCGACTCGGTCACAGTACGGTGTATTCAGAGGATCCTATGACGATACTTCGACTGGGAGGTAGGACAATCGATAGAAAATGAATGGAATGGAAACAACGGAAAGGAAGGTAAGAAAATGAAGATGAACGCAGGAATAGTAATGGTGGCCGCAATTGTGGCGGCATTCTGTATCGGTGCGGCGATGTACCCCATGGTACTGAACGCTGACAACAGTACAGAAATAGAGATCGGTGTGGAGGAGAACAATGAAGAGGTACCACTTCTTCCGAACGGGGAAATGCCTCCGAAGATGGAAGGTGACGGTAATTTCGTAGGACCTCAGAACGGTCAGATGCCCGAACTCCCCGAGATGGAGAACGGAGAGATGCCTGAACTCCCTGACTTCCAGAACGGTGACAACCAGATGGGTCCCGGAATGGAGATCGAGATGCAGTACTTCACCACTGAGGATGGAGTAGAGGTGCCCCTTCTCCTTGATGGATCAATGCCGCCAAAGACAGAGGATGGATCCCTGCCGCCTATGATGGACGGACAGATGGGACCTGGAATGGACTTCCAGAACGGTGACAACCAGATGGGCCCCCAGATGAACGGTGGAATGCAGAACCAGGGAATGCCCGGAATGGAGATCGAGATGCAGTACTTCACCACTGAGGATGGAGTAGAGGTGCCCCTTCTCCCTGATGGATCAATGCCGCCAAAGACAGACGGAGAGATGCCTGAGCTCCCTGACTTCCAGAACGGTGACAACCAGATGGGACCTCAGATGAACGGAGGAATGCAGAACCAGGGAATGCCCGGAATGGATTTCCAGAACGGCAACAGCCAGATGGGCCCTCAGATGAACGGAGGGATGTCCTTCCAGTAAGTAGGTTGGAAAATATGATCTGGTTCAAACAGAAGAGGTGAGAAGAAGCAGTAAGATGTGATCAGAGAACATAAGAAAGAAGCGAAATCCGGTCCGTCATTGAAATCGATGTAAGGAGTCATTCCGATGATCGGACCGAATAACCTTTTTAGTTGGGATAATCAGACTTCTTTGATATATTATGATTGTCCAGAGGGAAGAAGGGTTGCCCGCCCAATTGGACGGGCATTATGTTTCACTCCACCTCGTCTATGGCTGATTGTGTCTTCTTTTCCTCTTCCTTGACGGATTCGTCGAGTTCCTGTATCTGTGACCTTATCTCATCGGGTGATGGAATAGGCCCTAGGATATCATCGGCCTTACCAACAGCGGTCTCGATATCCTTGATATCGGCAACCTCCCTGTCGGGGATGGATGTACCGGAGTGTACGTATTGTGAGACGCTATCCATGATCTTGGTGACCTCCAACGGGAAATATATCTTGGATGCCTGTCCGTCGCCCACCGCTTTCAGCGTTTCCATCGAAAGTACCGAGAGTGCCTTGGAGTCCATCGCCGATGCTCCAACTGCCATTATACGCAGTTTCTGAGCCTCTCCCTGACTCTCGAGGATGGTTGCCAACCTCTTACCTTCTGCTTCGAGGATCATCGACTGTCTCTTACCTTCGGCCTCAAGGATCATGGACTGCCTCTTACCCTCAGCCTCGAGGATAGCGGCCCTCTTCTGTCCGTCAGCAGCAAGGATGGCGGCACGTCTGCGCCTCTCGGCGGATGTCTGTTCCTCCATCGA
>JAFSYZ010000151.1 GCA_017455785.1 Candidatus Methanomethylophilaceae archaeon | reverse complement strand
TCTTCATCGGTTCGATGTCGTGACTGATCTCTTTACTCTTCTTGCAAGATGAGATCATCATCCCCATAAGGAATGCCCCGATGGCCACCGACAGTCCTGCAAAATTCGCCACCAGAGCCATTCCGAAGGCCATACCTACGGACAGTATCACGAGTACTTCAGAAGAGACATTATCAGAGACCCAATTCATGATATGTGGTATGAATCTCAGACCGATTGCGATACTTATGATCATAAATGCGATGATGCTGATGACCATCGCTATGAGACCGTTGGAATCTAGTTCCGTACCTGCCATCAATGGAGTGATCATCGACAGTATGATGACCTGACCTATATCCTCTATGATAGTGATGAGGACTATCGTGTCGATATGGTCCTTGTCCAAACGGTTCTGGTTCTTGAGAACAGCCATGACGACGGCGGTACTCGATCCTGAGATGATTCCGCCCAGGCATATGCTCTGTATCATATTGAAGCCCATCAGAGTACCAGCTACGACTCCGCCCAAGACCATCAACGGGAGTTGCACCAATGCGACCTCTATCGCGAACATCCCCTGTTTCTTGATCTTTTTCAGATCGATCTCCATGCCGATGCAGAACATTAGAGTGATCAACCCCATGTTGGAAAGGATTTCGACTATGGTCTCACCGGATTCATCGACTTCGAGGAAATTCGATACTATGATTCCTGCTACGAGATATCCGATCAATGGTGGAAATTTCAACTTATTAAATACTATGGAACAGACAGCGGCCAGTAAAAGGAATAAAGCCAGACTGGTCATCAACACTATCTCGTCCATGTTATCGATTCGGACACATGATTTCGATAAATATCAATATTATCAAAGTCTGATAGGTTTAGTATCGTACGATGTAGACGTACTTTTTTAGTTTTAACTTGGGTTATTCTAATCAAGTCGTGGGGTCCGTGCTCGCTTCGCTCACACGTCCCTTCCCGTCGCTGCGCTCCGGGTGACGGCGGAGGCGGCCTGCACGTACGTGCGAGGGCCGCCAATCCGCCGTCATCACCTCGATATTGCACAGTGTTACAAGTGTGAAAGGGAACATCTGTGTAAGCGAAGCGCAAGTTACAGATCTGTAACAAAAAGGCCGACAAGCCTACGGCTAATACCAGTGGCATGGTGACGACCATCGCCGCCATGAAGAAAATATCATTGTATCCTTTGGATACTCATGTCTGTCCGGATGGAACCCGATACGGGTCTAGCATCCGTTTGGCCCGTTCCAGCTCCAGATGTTCCTTACGTTCATTGGCCCAATCAACCACGAACGCCGGGACGGAACGGATACGTTTCCACTTGTTGCCTGACGAGAATGACTTATCATCTTCATCGTTCAGGCCGCCGATGGCATTGATGAACTTCTTAGTGAATGATATGTCACGGGTACGGAAGCACTTGTTGCCCAGATGGGTGAAGAGTGCCGTCCTTAACGAAGGATTCTCTACAGAATCAATTGTCTCCAGTGATTCCAATTCCTTGGTCTTGCTGTCAACGAGGTACTTGGTGAGATACTTGAACGCATAGGTGAAAGCATCCCTTTTTCCGTGTACCTTGTAACCTTTGACGATACCCTGAAAATCAATGAATCCGTGAGGCCAGATCTTGTTGTCCTTGATTGCCTCTTTGTAATCCTTGTACGAGAGCTTCCTTGAATCGCTGTCCTTCCTGATGCGTCTCAAGATTCTCCTGTCATCGATCCTCCAGCTGTTCTTACCACCCCTTGTATGCAGCCTGACTTTCACAGGTTTCTCCAATACTACAATGATGTGAGGCGCCGGATAGCCGCTGCTTTGCGCCTCTTTACAAGTGAGGATGGCATGAGGGCCGAATATCTTCGTGAGATTGGCATTGAGTTTGTTCAGAACGTTGTAAGTGGTTTCCACCCCTTCGATCGGGGTGGAGCGCAGGGATGCCCAGGCCTGTTCCGTGGTGAACTGATCACGGTCGAAGTTCACCGTTATGAATAGTAGTCTGGTCATCCTAACATCCCCACGACCGCCTATAGGATAGTCGAATTCTTTACCATCCAAGGCTCTGCATAGTTTGTTCTTCTGCTCAGTCTTCTTTGCAGCATATGCCTTGTTGCCACGTTTCCTTCCGAGAGCATAGATCTCATCTCCTGTTTCTACATCGCGGAATACATTGTAGCGCTCGTCAGTCATCCAATTGAGAAGCCTCTTCTGAATCTTAGGATTGTGTAAGGATGTGTTACCTTCTACGAGATCCTTCATGAGTTGATTGCCGTCGGAATACCACTTGTAAGGGTCTGTAATGTTGTGGTTGTTCTCGATGAATTCTTCGATGGAAAAACTACCTTTGAGAGCGTCCGCTGAAGTGGTACTCTGCAAATCGGAGCCCAAAGTTGGACTCTGCAAATTTTCAAGGTAGCCCGAAGTGGATGGTCCCCACTCCCTGATGTTAGTTAGGTCATTCATGCTGGATACCCTCCGTTTT
>JAFSYZ010000150.1 GCA_017455785.1 Candidatus Methanomethylophilaceae archaeon | reverse complement strand
TAGCCGGGGCCTTCTTTGCAGGTTCCTTCTTGGACGAGGCTTTCTCCTCCTTCTCTGATTCCCTGTCCTTGGTCCTCTGCATCTTACCTAGCCTATCATCAGTATTGGAATCATCGAATGTCTTCCTGTACTTCTCGTACAGAGGAGATTTCTTGATTATCTCCGAGTACTCCGAATCCTTCAAAGCCCCAAGATATGATCTCGGAGGTACGATGAACGCACGTTCCACAATGGAGGGACGGCCATCCTCATCCAGACATGAGATCAATGCCTCTCCGACTCCAAGGTCAAGTATGGCCTCCTCCGTTTTGAACGATGGATTGGCACGGAAGGCCTGAGCAGCGGCTTTGACAGCCTTCTGCTCCGCAGGAGTGTAGGCACGGAGACCGTGCTGAATCCTGTTGCTCAATTGAGAAAGGACCTTATCGGGAATGTCTGACGGACTCTGTGAGATGAAGTAGATACCGACACCTTTGGACCTTATCAGCTTGACCACTTGCTCCACCTTCGTCAGAAGTGCTTTGGGAGCATCTGTGAAGAGCATGTGTGCCTCATCGAAGAAGAAGACGAACTTCGGTTTATCCAAGTCTCCTTCCTCAGGAAGTATCTCGAAGAGCTTGGTCAGCATCCACAACAGGAATGTCCCGTACAAAGTCGGGTTGTGGGCCAACTCCACGCTGTGAAGTACATTGATCATGGGTTCTTCACAATCGATCCAATCCTCGATATCGAGTTCCGGTTGACCGAAGAACGCCTCTCCTCCAAGGTCCTCCAACACAAGGAGGGAACGCTGGATGGCGCCCAGACTCTGTGTTGACATCGTACCGTATTTGGCGGTGAAATCATCCTTATTCTCCGAGATGAATTTGATCACCTGGCGGAGATTGTCTATTGTAAAGAGATCAATATCCTTGTCCTCTGCAATGTGGAAGATTATGTTCAGAACATCCGACTGAACATCGCTGAGCTCCATCAATCTCGCCAACAGCGGAGCTCCCATATCCTGGATGGTGGTCCTTACAGGCAGTCCCTTCTTACCGTAGATATCCCAGAAACATACGGGATATCCCTTGAATTGGAAATCATCGATGCCGAACCTGTCTTTGGCACGTTTGGCAATCTTAGCTGAATCGCCCTGATTGGCGAGTCCTGCTACATCACCTTTGATATCAGCAACGAATACCGGGACACCTAAATCCAGGAAGGATTCCACAAGGACCTTCAATGTGACGGTCTTACCAGTACCGCTCGCACCCGCGATCAGTCCGTGACGGTTGGCCATCTCGGGGTAAAGATATACTTTCTTATCACCAGCACCTGCAACCCAGATCTTCTCATCATCTATCATGATCCACTTCCGACTAATGCAGTCAATGCGATTGTCGTATAAATATTATAAAAGAGAAAGAGGGGGAATAGATCCCCCTACGTTTTTCAGCTCTTGTTCCAGGAAGTGATACCGCTAGTGTCAAGACCCTCGGCATCCCAATCCTCGACTGAGAACACAGGTTCCTCGATTCCTGCCTTCTTCTGCTTCTTGTAATCCTTGTACGCTGCGAGAGCGTATTTGTACAGGAAGAACAGGGCTGCGATGTTACAGATACCATGATGGCCATGAACACATCACAGAGGTCCCATACGAGACCGACGGGGACGATGCATGCAAGGAAGACCACGATGACGATTCCGACACGGAGGATCTTCACGAGCTTCTCATCATCCTTGATGAACCTGAGGTTAGCCTCTGACATGGAGTAGTAGGCGATCAGCGAACTGAACGCGAACACGAACATGAAGATGGCAAGGACCCAAACGATCCAGTCTCCGCCGAAGGCGTTGATCATGGATTCCTGGACGATCTGCATCTTTCCGGGCCTGTCTCCGGGGTCGAGTGACCAGATGAAATCCCAGCCGCCGTATGCGAGGTTGGGCAGACAGGTGAGGACCATGAATGCCGTAATTGAACAGACGACAACGGTATCGATGAGGACACCGATGGACTGTACAAGACCCTGACGGACAGGGTGTGAGACGACGGACTGCGCTGCAACGTTGTGCACCGAACCGATACCGGCTTCGTTGGAGAACACACCTCTCTTCAGACCCCACATGATACAGCTTCCTGCGAATCCTGCAGCGATCTTATCGAAGTTGAAAGCACTGCTGAAGATCTCTCCAAAGGCCCATCCGAGGTTGTTGAATCCGATGATGATGGCGATGATACCGATCAGGAGCCATACGACGACCATCACAGGAACGAGGTACTCGGACACCTTGGCGACACGCTTGATTCCACCGAAAACGAGGAATGCGGTCAATGCTGCGAAGATGATGGCGAAGATCGGGACGATCGCATCGTTACCCTGGAACGCTTCTATGGTTGTGAATGCGTCCGCAGAGTTAGCTGCCTGGTTGGCGATGAATCCTACACCGTATGTGATGATGATCCAGAAGGCGATGAACAGGGCGAACTTCCTGTTCTTCATTCCGTTCAGGATATAGTATGCGGGACCTCCGTGGTACTGACCATCAGATTTTTTCTCCTTGAACAACTGTGCGAGGGTACATTCTACGAATGATGTGCATGCACCCAGAATAGCGAAGATCCACATCCAGAAGACGGCTCCGGCACCACCCATGATGATAGCGGATGTCACTCCTGCGATGTTTCCGATACCCACACGGGCACCCATACTGACACAGAATGCCTGGAAGGAGTTGATGAGCTTCTTCTTATCGGTCTCTTCATGTTTCTCATGTGCACTACTGGTCTTCGCCGTTGAAGGCGCGAGCAGTTTGACCTGCTCTGGTATCTCCACGATCTGCAGGGCCCTGAATTTGAACAGGAACAGAATGCCTGCTGCGATGATGAAGACGAAGGCGATATACCAGAAGTAGACATCGGGGTAGTTGTTGACCCAATCATCGATGGGCTTCAACGCTTCCGCGATGCTATTGGTTAAATCTCCAAGCCAACTCATTGATATCACTGGTTTTCGGCAGTCAGCACATAGTGCATACTGCCAGATTGTATGTATGGGTAAACCTTCCAGTATAATAAAGGTTCTTTTTGAGACATAATTTGTGCATTTATATCTGAAATAGGACAAATTACCCTACATTCATGTCACAATTGGCTCATTATGTTTTATATAAGACAATTATTTGAAATTAATGTATAATTTAAAACAATTATTCGAAATTCGTATTAATGAATCAAGAATCCGTTGATGGAATTTGTTCATTTACGGAATTCGTACATGCCTCTTTCTTTCTCTTAATCAGAGCAAGTAGACCACACATTGCCAGAGCCATCAATATCTGTATACCGACCGATATGAACGGCCCTCCGAGGTTGTAGAGCATGAAATCATTACAATCCTTCAGCAGGATGTTCTTTGTGAAGAATATGGCCGCAGGGAAGAATACGTACATCCATGGCATCGCCTCCCTGCCTAGATACTCCAGGGGCCTGTTCCTGAGCTGATCGTCCCGTAGTCTGAAGGACAGTATGAACATCGACAAAGATAATGTGATGGCGCTGATGTACATGTTACAAGTCTCTCCTGGGACGGCAAGTGCCTCGAAGAATGCCAACGGTACGCTCAGGATCATAACGACCTGCAGGAACCTGGAACTGAACATCTCATTGATCCGGCCCATGTGCTTGTGTATGAAATAACCCAGGGGGAAGAAGAATAGACCGATGAATGGATACAGGTTCTCACCCACCCTGATCGTTGTCCAATCCTCCCACAGGTCGATGAATCCGAACATCGGAAGGAACTCTGTGAATATCAGGTCAACGATTAGAATTATCGAACCGATCATGAGGTAATACTTGAAATGGATACCTTTCTTGTAGAATATCAAGGCCACCAGATAGCTCAAGATCAGACTGTAGACGAACCATGCGTGGGCCGTGGTGGCTTCGAAGACGAAGAACGCCCTAAGGAGATAATCCATATCGATAACCCCGGTTGCCAGGTATATGCAGTCCAAAAGGAGGTAGAACAGCTTCAGGAAAATCGCCAGGAATATTATGCGAAGCATCTTCTTCCATAGGCTCTTCTCCGCATGCCCGTCATCTGAATATGAGAAGTAGCCCGAGATGAGGAAAAAGATGGGTATGGCGAACCTTCCCATCCCAAATACCATATCGTTGATGTAGACCCCGTTATACTCCAGATCGCTGTAGAAGTGCGTCCAGCATATGAACATGAGGATGACTGCACAGAGGAATCTGAGGAAGTGGTTCTCGTACTTCACGGGCTCTGCCATGAGCATATGATGATGGCATCACATATGAAAGTAATGTCAGTGATCCAATATGGCACCGGTGTACGGACAGGTCGCTTTGTTCTCTCCGTTACCCGATTCTGTGGATATCTCGATGCATTCACCTAGGACCACCTCGGGAGTGATGACCCTGGCGGCCTTGGCCTCCTTGAGGATGCTCTCATCCACAGTGATTACCCTGACATCGCTGCTCTCGGTACATGCCTCTATGTTGTTCCCGTCAGGACCGATGAACTTACTCCTACCTATGAGATTGATTCCGCAATCCGGGCCCACCATGTTGCAGACGATAACAGGCATGGAGAACTCTGCGGACCTAGATCTGACGATCTTGTCGAACCTGTCCATCTGCTTCTCCGTCATAGCCGCGATACAGATTATCATATCCACATCCTTCTCGGCATAGAATCTGAATAGCTCTGCCGACAAGAGGTCGTATCCTACAGAGATACCTAATCTCAGTCCCATGTGGTCCATTATCATGGGACGATCGCCGGCCTTGAAGATCTGCGTCTCATCGAAGGCACCATCTGTGGAGAGGATCATCTTCCTATATTCGGATACCTCCTTACCACAGACCACCAATGCACAGTCGTAAAGGCCGTCATCATACTCCCTCGGACAACCCATGATAATTGTGGAACCCCTGTTGACAGATAATTCCGAGATCTTACTGACGATCTTGCCCTCCAATTGGGGCAATGTCATCATCTTCTTGTCCCCGGTGTATCCAGAACAGAACATCTCCGGCAAGACGAATATGTCCGAATCGACATTGTTTATCCTCATCCTGGCCTTGAAAAAGTTGACGGTGGGGTCCATCATTATTCCCCTGGATTGAACAAGAGTGATCTTCATGTTACTCGGAATAGAATCCAAATTAATAAAATCAGGAGTCAGATGGATGCATTTCTATCACAGAAATGAACAGATGAAAGCGTTCAAAACAGTTGGTACTGACAAGTTTGATAACCGAACAGAACATACACCGACGCATGTCCAAGATGTCCGTGAAATGTCCGAGCTGTGACAAGTCCCTATGCACATTCAACGAGGGGAGCCTGTTCGGACATTGTACCAAATGCGGAGCGACGATAGAGCGCGATCTGGACAACAATGCACGTGTGTATGACAGGTCCAAAGAGGAGGATGAGAACATCCTACTGGCCTACGACAGGACCGATATCTGCTCGTCTATGAAGTTCCCTGACCGCAAGGATTACGACGTCGAGGGATTCATGAACGAAGTCGAAAGGATGATGGATGTACTCATGACATTCAACGAGATTATGAAGGACATACTCTCGATAATGGATCAGATGGTCGATTCACAGAAGTACAGGACGTGCGAACTATGCTACGAGATGGTGGACCGCATCTACAAACAGTTCGGCAAGTTCACTGAGGAATATTCAGATTACGGGATGGATGCCGAACTGAAGGACACCATGGAGAGATACACAGCACTCTACAAGGAGTACACCTCCACCCTGGCCAAGCTGCAGGATGCCAAACTGAAGGACTACTGGGCCGACAGACAAGATGAGTACAAGGCGTTGAAGGAGAAGTTGAAGGATGCAACCGACAGGAAACTGAAGATACCCTTCTACAATCTCCAGGCCAATTGGGAAGCGGATAACGAGATAGCAGCGATAGAGGAACAGCTCTACTGCATGCGCAGATGATGGTGGGAAAATGTCACAGGACCTTACCGAGAAATACAGACCGAGGACACTGAACGATGTCGTCGGTAACCCCAAAGCGGTCAGTGAACTGAAGGCTTGGGCGGAGTCCTGGGATAAGGGTATACCTAGGTACAGGGCCGCCATCCTTATGGGCTCTCCCGGTATCGGTAAGACCACATGTGCCGAGGCACTCGCCAACGATATGGGCTGGGGACTGCTGGAGATGAACGCATCCGACCAGCGTACAGGCGATGCCATAAGATCGGTGGCACTCAGAGGTGCATATTCCAACACATTCTCCGACGGAGGTGACTATCTCAACGCCTCGGAAGGCGGAAGGAAGCTCATCATCCTCGATGAAGCGGACAGCCTCTTCGGTAATGCCGACAGGGGGGCACTGCCTGCGATAGCGGAACTTATCAAACAGACCAGGCAACCTGTTATACTGATAGTGAATGATTTCTACGCACTGAGTAAGAAATCATCCGTCATAAAGACGGAGACATTGCAGCTCAACTTCCTGAAACCATCCGCAGTGACGATCATCAAGGTCCTCAAACGTATCTGTGCCGCTGAAGGCATAGATACGAACGATGAGACCCTGAAGAGGATCGCCGAGAACGCCAACGGAGATATGCGTGCTGCCGTCAGGGACCTGGAATCCCTTACCATCGGAAGGAAGGAGCTGGTTTTCGATGATGCCGAATACATATCAGGACGTAACGTAAGGAAAACAATGTACGACCTTATGGGCTCCATCTTCAGGAAATCGGATGCCATGGGTTCAAGGGCCATGCTCAGGGATGTGGATGAGGAACCCAGTTACGTACTACTATGGCTGGATGAGAACATGCCTTACGAATACACCGACCGCGGTGACCTGGTCAGAGGGTATGAGAAGCTCTCCAGAGCCGATATCTTCCTTGGAAGGGTCAACAGGCGCCAGTACTACGGCATGTGGTCATATGCAACAGATACGATGACCGCGGGAGTCTGTACCGCAAGAAGGACCAATAACATCTCAATGGAACGCTTCAAGTTCCCCGGATACATGATGAAACTGTCCAGGTCCAAGAGTATACGTGCTACGAAGGCATCGGTCTGCCAGAAACTGGCGGATATGCTGCACACATCCACCAAGAGGGTGTCAATGGACGTCATCCCTCCTTTGAAGAACATGCTCAATAACGATCCGGAACTGAGGGTCGGATTGGTCAAAGAAGCTGACCTGGATGCAGAGGAATTGGCCTTCCTGATGGACATGAAGGTGGATTCCAAAGCTGTGAAGGAGGCCATAGCAGCAGCGAACGAGGTTCCTGAGACGCCGGCCAAACCAACGGTGAAGAAGAAAGAGATCACCGAAGAGCCGGCCAAACCGGTTGAGACGACAGAAGTTAAAGCACCATCCAAGAAACAGAGGAGTCTGTTCGACTTCTGATACCATGGACGAGAATTACCGTAATCTACTGATAAAACAGCAATACCGCCTGTACAACGATCATTCGGCCGTCAAACTGTGTCATTGGATGAAGGAATCCATGGTCCGCGGTAGAACATGCTACAAGCATGACTTCTACGGTATCGACAGCCACAGATGTCTACAGATGACCCCTGCCATCAACGAATGCTCACATATGTGCCAGTTCTGCTGGAGGGTACAGGAGAGAGACTTCGAGGTGAAAGATTGGGCCGAACCCAAGGACATGTTGGACAACCTGATCAAACAGCAGAGACTGCTCATATCCGGATTCAACGGGGACGACAGAGTATCCAAGAAGATGTTCGCCGAGGCCAATGAACCCAATCAAGTAGCCATATCGTTAGCAGGAGAACCCATCACTTATCCGTACCTGTCGGATTTCCTCAAGGAATGCCATCGCAGGAAGATGACCACATTCCTTGTGACCAACGGCACATACCCGGAAAGACTCGAGGAACTTGATACGTTGCCTATGCAACTGTATATCACAGTAGCAGCTCCCAACGAGGAGGTCTACAAGAAGGTGTGCAGACCGAAGATCAAGGACGGATGGGAAAGGATCATGAGGACATTGGAACTGCTCCCATCATTGGACACCAGGACGGTCATAAGGCACACACTGGTCAAAGACCTCAATCTTGGCTGGGTGGATGAGTATGCCGCATTGGACATAAAGGGGGACCCGGACCTCGTCGAACCCAAGGGTTACGTATTCGTAGGCGGCTCGAGACAGAGACTGTCCATGAGCAACATGCCCTCCTTCCAGGAGATAAAGGAATTCTCACAGGAACTCGGCTCCCGCATCGGAAAGGAGATAATAAAGGAAAAGGAGGACAGTCGTGTCGTCCTCCTTGGTACTTCAGGCATGGAGACCGATGTAAGGAAGTTGTACTATGGATCAGGAGAAGAAGCCTGAACTTACCAAGTAGATGATTATTATCGCGTGGATGATCGCGAACACATACACGATGTAGAACTTCGGCTTCTGTGTCTTGTGGTGGAAGAAGCGCATTCCCAACACACCGCCGAATGCTCCGAAGAGTGCTGCGAGGATGAGTGTGCTCTCGGGAGTCCTCCATTCCTTGTTCTCTGCCTTCTTCTTGTCATGTCCGTAGAGGAAGAAGACGATGACATTCACGATGATATAGACTATCAGGGCTATCATTGAATATTCCATGTTATCACAGTGTCTTGATGTATTGCGACAGCTTCGTATCCTCACCATCTGTCTTGTAGTCGCACTTGTTGAAGAATATGGCATCAGCGATATCATATCTTTGAGCTATCTTCTCCAATTGTTTCGCACCCTTGTCGTCATTATAGGCGCAGGTTATGAACAGACTTACGTTCTTCAGATCATTCGATTCGATGAATCTGGACATCGCCTTAGATATCTTCCCGGCGTAGACACCTGAACCAAGGATGAATCTGTCATAGGCGTTGGTATCGAAATCATCCTGACCGAGCTTGAAGAGATCAGCATCTATTGCTTTAGAAATCCTCTTGGCGACCTTGGCCGTGTTACCTATCTTGGATGTGTATACGACTGCTGTCTTCATAACACTGCGATTGACAGTCGTAGATAAAGAATTTGGTATGCTGATAACTCTTGAATTCACTGTTTTCACACATACCGTCCAGGGCCATTCTATAAACATAAATAGGCTGGAGATTCTAACTCCCAATCATGGCGGATGATGACTGTTCCAGACCATCCTTTGCATTGGTTGGGAAGAAGGGACTAGTCATCACTATAATCCTGGGATTGATCATCAGGATGATCATAGCTCCGTTCCTGACATATGATTTTGATATCTACCATTGGGGAGTCATCCTTGAGAACATCCAATCCGGGAACGGGCTGTATGAACTGGCTGGTTTTTACTACACCCCGGTCTGGGGATATATAATGGGATTCGAATCGGAGATCCTCAGATTCTTTGACAGCCTTTCCGCATACGGATTCCGTTATGAAGAGCTGTTACCTGTCGAATCCTTCAACTACAGATTCCATACAGCAACGGTAACCACACTGGCATTCGATTTCGCTATGAAGATCCCGTTGTTCATCGTCGATGCCATAACTGCCGGACTCGTCTACATTCTCATCAAGGACATATGTTCTGATGAGAAGAAGGCCTGTATCGGTGCTTTCATATGGATGATGGCACCGCTCGTCATCTACATGACAGCGGTCCAGGCGATGTTCGACTCCATCTCGGCAATGCTGATGATACTCATCATAATACTGCTGAGAAAAGATTACAGATTCATCGCTGGAGCGGTCTTCGCTATCGCTGCATTACTGAAACTGTTCCCAGTGTTCACCATCTTCGTCCTTCTGTTCTATGTCATATTCAAAGGCAGAATCAACGGGACTGTCAAAAGGGATGTCCTTCTGACGATTTCGGGAGCAGTGATCGCTGGTATGATTATATACATCCCTCAGATATTGGATGGGACATTCATGGATTCGTTGTCCTTCATCTTCGCACGTGCTTCCGAAGAGGTCACAATGCTTCAGAAACTCGGATCGTTCTTCAATTATGCGGTCTGCATTTTCGGTATGTTATTCTTCTCGTACAACATGTACAAGAGACATGACGATGATCTGGACAAGAGCATGCTTTTCAACGCCTTGGGGGCGCTGATCTGTGCAGTCTGCATTTCCACCACACCTCAATACGTGATCGTCGCCCTTCCTCTTCTGATAGTATATGGGGTCACATACACCCCTGTCCTCAAGAAAGCGGCCATACTGATCGTCATCGGCGGATTCTTCGCCGCTATCGCTGCCAATACATTCCCGATTTTATCCGGAGCTGCTGTTAATCTTTCCTTGGTCAATGTTCAGTTCATTCTAGATGGGTTGAGTTGGCTGGAAACCACCACCATCTTCGGAACACCAATACGTGACATAATCGGACTGATCACAACAATAATCCAGTATTCAGGAGTCATTGTGGCCTTAATAGTCCTGTTGACACCTACATTGAAGAGGATCTCGCCGTTCCTCGACAAGCACCTTCCGGAGGTGGAACTATGATACCTAAAAACAACCGCTTCATCATAGTCCTGGCTGT
>JAFSYZ010000023.1 GCA_017455785.1 Candidatus Methanomethylophilaceae archaeon | reverse complement strand
GCCCCGTCAGGAAGATTGGTCATCGCGGGCAGGGATGCGCATACCAACGACAACATCGTGAAGAAGCATCTGAAGGACGAGGATGTGTATGCACATGCCGATCTTCACGGAGCACCGTCGACCATTTTGAAAAAGGGAAGGGACGCTCCAGATACAGATCTGAGGGAGGCATGTCTGTTCGCACTGGCACAATCGAAGGGATGGGTCGCCGCACTGTCCGATGGTAGTGCTTATTGGGTGTTCACGGACCAAGTCAGCAAGACGCCTCAGGCAGGTGAGTTCGTTCCCAGAGGAGCGTTCATCATCCGCGGTAAGAGGAATTATGAGTACCACTTGAACATGGAGCTCGCCGTGGGCGAAATAATGTACGAGAACACGAGGAAAGTGATGTGTGCTCCGTTGGAATCGATGAAGGCACTCTCCAACAAGTACTTCGTGATACACCCCGGAAGGGGAAAGGCGGGGAAGACCGCAGCATTGATGGCGAAGGAACTGCAGGTCCCTGAGGAGGAGGTGTCAAGGATACTTCCGCCTGGTGATGCGGAGATCGTTCAGAAGGTGTGGTCGGAACAGGTTACAGAGTGACCACTGGTCGATTGGTATGGCGCTCGCGCCGGGATTCGAACCCGGGTCATAAGATCCGCAATCTCAGAGGATATCCAAGCTACCCCACGCGAGCATGCCTTTCGCGGATTTTGAATTGATAAGAGATGTAAGGCGTTTAGATCTCAGCGTGGCAACCGAGGTAGCGTGTGATGTAGCCTGCGATCCTGTTCCTCATTGTGACAGAGGAGACGTCTGTGAGGCTGCCTACCATTACCTTGTTGTTCTCGAAGTCAGTGTTGAATGCCTTCGGGTACTTGTTTACGAGATCTATTGCGACTCTCTTGATGTATGTGGGTCTGATTCTTCCCATGTATCTTCACCGAGTGAAGCGGATTAAGATAATACCTTATATAAAGATATGCGAAGAGAAGGAAGGGTGGCGGTGCCCCTGCCACCTCATGATTTGAACTCTACCCTGGGTTTCCCACAGGTGAGTTTGCCTTCAGGACACGGCCCCCTGACGCATGGGGGTCCCGCATTCTTGAAAATGACGGGATATACTTCCTTGCATTGTCTGAGCATCTCGTCGGCAAGGTCCCTGATCTCCCACTGGGCACGGTTGCAGCATCTGAGGGTGAAGAGATGCAGCAATTCCCTCGCGTTCATTGTTATCGTGATATTGGTAGTACATGCGTTGGGAAGGACGTATCTCGCATCCTCCGGAGGGATCTTCTCCACCAATTTATTGTACGATTTCCAGATTTCATCCATCGTCTTTTCGAACTCCGCCTTCAGTTCCTGGTCCGCCTCGACGGTCTTGGGGATGACATATGTGGGTTTGTCCATGTTCACGTATCTCTGACTCTGTTGGGAGAATGATGCTACACGGTGTCTGACCAGTTGGTGTGTCAGTGATCTCGATACCCCTTCGACGGAGAATGTGAACACCGCATGCTCGATCACAGAATGGTGTCCCATCCCTACGATCTTGGACAGTACCTTCTCCGGATTAGGTGCCTCCACCAGTTCCATCGACGATTTCTCTGAATAACACGACTTGCCCGCAGCAGCACAGACCGCCTCAGCGTTCTGTGTGTATGCTATCAACTTGACCCTCATCTTCCTCTCCCCTGTTGTTCCAAATGGATGCTCTCACCGCGTCCAATCTCTCCTTATGGAGGATGTCCGCGAGCCTGATCTTCCTGATGTCCTTTCCTTCTAATAAAGTGCACAATCCTTCCACATGCGCATCGCCGACGACCACCACGATCTCATCGTACTTGTCGCAGTACTTCTCGATCTGTCCTGCCATGGATATGTTGCGTTCGTCTATGAGTATCCTAGCCATGTTAGGATAGCTCTTACGGAATGATTCTATGGCCTGGTCGGAGTACTCTGAATCGTCGATTATCCTCTGGACGTCCTTCTGTCTCTTGAACCTGTCTCTTATCATGGAGAAACGGTATCTCATCCTTTCCACGAAGGTCATGGCCTCCCATGCCCTCTTGATCATCTGCGATGCGTTGTCATCGATGAATCCGATCTCCGCACCCACCAGTCTTCCGGTCTGCACCGCCGTGAGCATCTCATTGCCGACGGCCGAACGGTTCTCCTTCGCCAGGTTCTCCTGGTACTCGGCAGTGTGCTTCACCATCCAGAAATCATCCTTCTTCTTCTCCTCGCCGATACCGTTCATGGCGTTGTAACGCGTCATGTCCAATTCCACTAGAACGGCCTGAGGCCAGATGTGCTTGATGATGAACATTATAGGTTCGGCTATGTCGACGACATGTATGGTACCTATTATCGTTATCATCGTCGAGCGGTATGTGTTACTTGGTAAAATACGTTCTACATATCCAACGTCTGGTGGCAATATACTTAACGTGTCGTTCGTATGACCATCCATGGGCGTCAGATACGATCTCATGGTCTTCGATATGGACGGTGTTCTCACAAAACGTAACACATGGGGCCATGTCCATGATGAGATGGGTGTAAACAATGACGACTCGATGAATCTCTTCTTGGAAGGAAAGATAGATGAGAATGAGTTCATCAGACGCGACATGGGCATGTGGATGAAGAAACAGCCCGGTTTCTCAAGAAAGGATTTGTTGCATATAGTGAGGACTACGCCTCTGAT
>JAFSYZ010000149.1 GCA_017455785.1 Candidatus Methanomethylophilaceae archaeon | reverse complement strand
TTGGTCTGTGCCATCGCTCTTATTACGCAAATGTTATACATAAAGTGGTTGTTGAACGGACATGGACAGTTTCAGGAACGCGAGGATCATCAATCCAGGCTTTGGAAAGAAGGCGTTCAGCAAGATCGAGATAAGGGACATCCTGATCTCCATACTGGTCCTATCCATATCTTTCACCATAATCCTCGTAAGGGGGAACCCTACGTTCTTCTCCAATGACACGGTGAAGAACATACTCTCCTTCTTCCTGCTATCCGTCGTGATGGTCGTCTTCAGCTTCATGCTCCATGAGATGGGACACAAGTTCGTGGCCCAGAGGATGGGCGCATGGTCCGAATACAGGATGTACCCTATGGGATTGGGGCTGTGTCTAATCTTCTCCTTGATCGGATTCCTTTTCGCGGCACCCGGTGCGGTGTACATCGCGGGAAGGATCGACGATAAGATGAACGGGAAGATCAGCATCGCAGGTCCTGCTGTGAATCTTGTCCTCGGTTTCATCTGCTACGGACTGTGGTTCGTAACTACCGGAAGGGTCTCGGCGATATTCTTCCTGATGGCCCACCTGAACGGATTCCTCGCAGCGTTCAACATGATACCCATATTCCCGTTGGACGGTTCGAAGATACTCAAATGGAACCCCGTGGTATTCGTCGTGGCACTTGCATTGGGTGTGTCCCTTGTCCTACTGACCTGGTGAGGATTCATCCTCGATTGTAGTCATATCCGACTGTAAGGCTTTCTCCTTGCTTATCCTATTGAAGAAGTAGAGCCCCATCCCTACAAGTGATGTTCCTCCGAACACATGTATCGCTACCATACAGTAGATGATTCCGTCGAATGGATCGACACCGAGATAGCCATAGGCAGCCAATGCGTACAATCCCAACTTCAGGAATGCCCAAAGCATGTAGAAGTACATCGAGATCCTGGCCTTCTTCATCGATTGCAACATGGAAGAACCGATACCCATCAAAGCAGCGAAGGGTATCAGGAAGACCGCCACCCTCATCGTCCAGACCAATTTGGGTAATATCCCTTGCATCGTCTCTTCCTGTGTCATGATGGACATCAGGGGTTCCGCGAAGATGAACAGGATGATCGCACCTATGATACTGATTATCAAAGACAACTTGACTGTGTACAGGTACCCGGTCTTCATCTTCTTCAGATCGTCCTGACCGTATGCAGTGGAGCAGACGGGGATCATCGCACTGTCCAAGGCCCTGCCGGGAAGGTTGACAACTCCGATATACCTCCACGGATAGTTGTAAAGGATGATCGCGGTCGTACCTCCCGCCATGATCAGGAAGACACGCTGTATCAGATCGGTTATGTTGGATATGCTCAGCTGTACCGCCTTAGGGCCTCCGACCCCCAGGATCTCCTTCGCTGCCTCCTTGTCGGTGACGATGTCGCTACGACTCACCTTGACGGCACATTTACCCTTGGCATACCATGCTACACCTATGATCACGCCTGCCAATGCGGACAGGCATGTAGCCAGACCGGCACCCATATTGCCCATCCCCAATCCGTAGATCAGGATCGGATCGAATATCATGTTCAGGACGGCTGCACTTATCTGCACGATGGTGGACTTCCTTGCAGCACCCTCACCTCTCAAACATCCACCGATGACGGAATTCACGAGAATAGCCGGGGACAGAACAAGATATGGGAGCATGTACGACCAACTCTCGGCACGTACGTTGCCGGCACCCATGATGTCTATTATCCAATCGAAGGAGATGAACACCAGGATCGATGCTATTATGGCGAGGATCACACCCAGAATGATGGAATTAGATACCAATCTCCCTGCGACATGCATCTCGCCCCTTCCGATCCTGTAGGATATGGATGTGGTCGCACCGATACTAACGCCAAGGCCGGCACACATCATCAATCCGTAGATGGGTACGACGGTGGCCACAGCCTCCGCTGAGACGTTGCCGAGTCCTGATACCCAATATGTATCGATGAACTGGTTGATCTCGACCACGAACATCGCTATGAAGAACGGGAGCACCATACTGCGTATGGCCCTCTTCGGTTCTCCCAATAGGATATCCAGGTCTGGTTTGTCCTGTCTCAGCAGATGTACCATCAGAACACCGGACTCAGATCAGGGATTCGACCTTGTTCAGCAAACACTTGATGTCCATCGACGCATCGGAATCGGGGAATGCATCAAGAAGGAGCTTTCCCTCTCTGTCGGCCTTGATAACATTCTTGTCGAATCTGATACCGATCGTGGAGTCCATATCAACACCGACAAGTTCCGCGGTCATTTTCAGATCATCCTCGTCGATGACCTTGTTGACGACCAGAAGCGTATTCTTCACACCCAGATCGTTCCCTAACTTCATGACCTGTCTGGAGACCTCCGATGATTTAGCTGTAGGTTCTGTCAATATCATATTGATGTCGAACTCCGAGGCCAATCCCCTTCCCAGGACCTCCGGTCCGGCTTGTGAATCCACGATGGCTACATCGTAATCTCCTGTCTCCTCTGCATAGTTCAACAGTATCTTTATCAGTGATATGGCGGAACAGAGACAACCGTCCCCTCCGCTCATGATCGCCCCCATTATCACTATGCGTATGCCGTCTTTGGTGAGAACTGAATGGTCCCTGAGTATCTCCTCGCCGGACACCTCTATTCCTTCCTCCTCGAGGTGCTCGGAGATCTGTACCCTGTCCTCCGTGATGGTGGACACCTTATCGAACGGTACGCCGAATCCCAATGCGAAATTCATACTTGGATCGGTATCAAAAACGATGACCCTCTTTCCTTCAGATGACATCATCTGACAAATCGCTGAAAGCGACGTGGTCTTTCCGACACCTCCCTTGCCTGTGGCGATGATCTTCCTCATTTACATCCAACCCATATCACTTGTTTTTACCGGAGATCACAGGATGATCATGCTCTCCACGGGGTTCCCCTTTAGGGACTTCTTCCTTGCGTTGAACTGACTGTCCTCGATCATGAATCCCAACTTCACAACAGAACCGCCGTTGTCCTTGATCGTCTTTATGAGTTCGCATGCGACCGATCCCGATGACAGGATGTCGCCGATGATGACGAACTTCTTTCCCTTCATATCCTTAGGCGACGGTACGTTCTTGCCTCTGAGATTACCGTCCTTGAGTATGAGCGAATCCCTCTTCAGGGCCGCCATACCGGCAGTCGAGAACACGATACCCGATGGGTACAGGATGATCGCGCGGTCGAACACCTCACGCTCGAACATCTCCGACATGTACTTGACGGCCTCATCGTACTTCGCATGGTCCGTGATCATGGAGAATATGATCTCCTCGGACTTGTCCATCATTCTACCTCCACAGTGAGTGTCATCGAGAATACGGTCTCATCGAAGTCATCCGATGTCTTCGTGGAATCGGTGTACTTCGTGATGAATATGTAATCGCCCTTGTCCTTGACGGGGATCGTTAACTTTCCAGTAGCATCGGTCTTGAACTCCTCGATGTTCTGCCATGCCCTATTGTACACTAGGACCTTGTTGTTCGGCAACGGTTTACCTTCGTAAAGAACGGAGATGATGGCATCCGTACCGACTTTGAACTTTCCCTTGCAGGGCATGATCTCCAATTCCGCATGTACGACCTCGCCTGCATCGTCGCTTCCCATAGGGATGATCCTTTTGGCCATCATACGGAAGGCGCCGGAATAGTTGGTCTTGCTGAAATCGCGCTTGCCGCCCCTGTGCCATCCTTCATCATCGGTGACCCATGTGGAACTGGAATCGATGTAGAAGGTGTACACCTTCGAACCGTTGTCGTTGAATGTGAACTGCCATCCCCTCGGCTGGTTGATGATATCCCTGTCAGGGGTGTCCATCCTGCCGTTGTCATCATAAACGATCGGATTCGCATAATCAGTAGGCATCGGTTTGTCCGGAAGGAGCTTGTGTCCGTAAAGTCCGATGACGGATATCTCGTCACCCTCTTTTTTTGTGCCTTCGATCCATATCTC
>JAFSYZ010000148.1 GCA_017455785.1 Candidatus Methanomethylophilaceae archaeon | reverse complement strand
TGAGCATATTTATCGATTCGAACTCCGAGATGTCATTCTTCCCGTTGAAATCCTCGTTGAAAACAGATTCATAATATGAGGCGACATCTTGAGATCTGATTATCGCACCCCATCCTCTGTTGTCTTCGAATGAAGAGGAGGTCCAATTCTCCGATGTTATTATAGTATATTCGCCGTCTATTACGGCGTACTTGGTGTGCAGATAGCTGTACCTCTTATAGCCATCTGCAGAACTAATTACGCGGATGTCAGCACCGTTGTTCTTCAGCACGGACAATAGTTCCTTCTCATTCTGTGGCATTCCGCCTACCGGGGACCCTTCGATCAGGATGTTGACCTCCACGCCATTGATCAATAGTCCATTCAATATCCCGATGATATCCCTGTGCGTCAGAAGATAGATAGAGATATCGATACGGTGTTCCGTTCCGGCAATCGTTTGCAATATCACCTGTCCTTTGGAATCAGGGAACACCACAGGGGATATCATAGCATCATAACCATCCTCCAATGCGTCGTATTCGGTCCTTCCTGGGACGATAGTCCTCCAATCCGATGAGGAATCCGTATCGAACACCGAACACCTTACAGCGATATGTTTCTTGGAAATCTTGGGATAAGCATCACCGTTCCACCCTTCCGATACCTCTGTGTTTCCATAGTAAAAGGAATCCAAAGTCCTGTCCTTGTACTTGAGATGGATATCATCACCATTGTCATTGAGGATGAACCTGTCGAATGATACTCCATTCCCGTTGATCACATATGATTCGACTTGCATCCATGATTCCGGTTCACCCGATAGGATGAAGAGTGTGGAATGTGATCTCAGAGTGATTCCATCGAATGAAATCGTCCCCTCACCGTCAGTAAGATAGTAATCCGTCAGATCAACATCATTTACGGAGTAATTGGTCAGGGCTACTCCTTCGGAACCTCCAGTTGGTATAACCGTTGTTATCAAGATGTCCGAACCTTCGGTCGCTGTCACTGATTGATTTGGGAAAAGCAGGACCAAAGAGATCAACAACAGTACAATCCAAACTCTCATGCGAAATCGATTTTGGTTTGTGTAGATAAAGTGATGATACTACGGTTAGTATTACTCCGTATCTTTATCGTTCTAATCAGTATCCATGCCGAACCTCTTCTTAACAGATTTAGGAGGTTCGAGGATGGCAACGGCAATGATGATCATTATCATTCCGATAATATCTTTCCAGCCGAAGGCATCACCGAACACCAATACCCCACAAAGTGTGGAGACGATGATACTGGATGTGATCACAATAGCAACCACTCCCGGATCCATACGGCGTGTGGCGTATATGACGATGTAATTGATCAACAGAGTACACATCATTCCCATGCACAGTATGCAGGGAAGGACGATCCAATCCCTCTGTATCGCATCGAATATCTCACCCATTCCTGTGAACGGAAGAACGAGAAGGGTACTGAACAGGAAGAAATAGAACATGACGGTGTTCTCGCTGTATCCTTTCCCTTCCATGCATTTACTACCCAGGGTGAACGCTGCCAATGTCACACCTGAAAGCAGACCTATGAGTATACCCATAGGTTGGATCCCATCGGGTGATGTCACCACACCGGTTATGAGTATACAACCAAGGAATGCCAAGGCCAATGCTAGGATCTTGTTCTTCGTGATCCTGTTACCGAACATGAAGAATGCGATCACCACAACGAAGAACGGACTTGTCATCTCCAATACTGCGGCCATTCCCAAAGGTATCATATCCTGGGCTGTGAACACAGCCAGATTCGATATCACATTGAACAGTGCGAAGAGAATGAACAGCCATAGGTCACGTATCTTCACCTTGAAAGCGGGACGATCGATGAACAGGAGGATCAATCCGAACGCGATGGCAGTGACACCTTCACGACATAAGCATATCTGGATCGGAGACAATCCTGCCAACAGCAGATCCTTGGAGAACAGATTGAGTACTCCCGCTAGTACACTTGCGATACATACCAGGAAGAATGGGTGTACTTTCAAAGCCACGACAGGTCATCGATTGACGAACTTATAAAAATACGTTTGAAAAATGCCACTATTTAAACAAAAAAATGATAAGTAAAGGGGCTTAAGCCCCTTCAGATATATTTGATCAGGTCCTGCAGGGTCGCCTTCGGATCCTTGGACTTGACAACACCAGAGGCCAGAAGTACACCGTCAGCACCGAGTTCCAATGCCTTGGCGACATCCTTTCCGGTCTTCACGCCAGCTCCGCAGAGGACGGAGATCTTCTTGTTGACATCCTTGACGGATGACACAGTATCCTCGACGATAAGCGGATTGGCGGTTGTCACCGAGATGTCCCCGCCAATGAGTTCGGGCGGTTCCACTGCGATGAAATCCGGACTGAACGCGGCTACTTCCCTTGCTTTCCTCACGGACTCTGCACAGACTATAGTGATGAGATCCTCGGCCTTGATCAGCTCCACAGACTCCTCTATCGTCCTGTTATCGGATCTGTGTTCCGAATGGTTTATTAGCGTACCGACAGAACCAGTCGACCTGATCATGGAAGCAGTGATCCATCCAGTGGCTGAACCCGGTGCATGAGGGTCGGCATTCTGTGAGAACACAGGAATGCTGACCGCTCTTGCAACAGAACCCAACTCCACCATGGGAGGGCAGACGGCGATGTTCACACCGGATTCTTTAGCGACATCCTCGCAGATCTTCGCTAACCTGAGGGATCCTTCGCCGTCCACCTCCTGGTAGGCCTTGAAGTTCACTACTATCGTAGGCGTCTTGAATTTAGTCAAGGTTCTGCAGCCTCGGTTTCAGTTCTTTGAGCACTTCGGGCCTGGAGGTGTATTCCATCTCCTCGGGTCCGAGTACGGCGGGCATGAACGGTCCGTGGGACCTCATGAACTTGGATGCCTTCACGGCGTTGTTGCGTACGAAGTCCCACTCAGCACCTGCGAAGTAGTCGACAGGCTCGTGGATTCCGGGCTTGGATCCCATGGGCTCGCATCCTTGGAGCTTACCGTCTACGAGCTGGAATCCGAGACAGCAGACTCTTGGGGGTCCGTCGAAGTATGTGGGCGTGGACTGCTCGGGTGAGCAGGGGTAGAACGCACCGTAGTGCGATCCCCTCATCCATCCTGCAACGAGCATGGTGTTCATGAACGGCTGGAGGTACTCACCTACGGAAGGCATTCCGCTCTGTGCCCTTACGACGCAGACGGGGTCGTCCTTTCCTACGTACTTACCTGCGGTGAGGTTCAGCTTGTCCGTGGAGACGACTGCGGCGGTACCGAGACCGGCCCTGCTGAAGACCCTCTTGATGGCGTATCTCGATGTGTCGCCCAGGAGTGACAGGATGCTCCATGACTCCTCGGGTGCTGACATGATGACTTTCTTGTGGTCCATGACATCGTGGATCTCGAAGTCGAATCCCTTCTTCGCTCTGGCATCGATAACGAGACCTGTGGTCGTGAAGGGATCCAGGAAGATCCTGGTCAACGGGAGTGAATATGCTGACGGTTCTGTCTTATCCGCCATGAAGAACATGATGGGCTCGGATTTCCTCTCCTCGAACTCCATCTCGGCGGAACCGGGTCCTGCTCCCTTGATGTTGCCTGAGAAGGAATCGGCCAGGAGGTCCTGTCCCGCACCATAGAGATGCATCTTTCTGGCGAGCTGTGCAGCCTCGTAGAAAGAGTCCCATGCGAGCTTGTGGACGTCCTTGTTGTTCTCGCCCTTGTAGTGCGTCATGAAGAGGTTGATGTCGTCTCCGACGCGTGTGACATAGTAATCCTCAAGGATACCGGCCTTTACGCCTTCGCTGAGCATCTCATCGCACTTGGCCATCATATCCGGGTGAGGCCTAGTGTGACCGCAGACCGATCCTACATCGGCCTTGATCACAGAAACCGTAATCTTGTTCGCTGACATTGTGTATCACCGATAATACTGCCTCTGGTTACGCGCGTGCAATATATAATAGGTTTCGCTGACAAAGGCCTCTACACCATTGCAAAATGAAGCAATTCCTCCTCGAGCACCATTATAACATCCGACTGGGATATGATATGCAGATGAACACCAAGGACGAGATAGTGGACATAATGGACGGATATGAGCCGATAGGTTCGCCACCGCCGGTCCTTTTCACACAGACGGGGACGTTGGAGCTGATGCAGTCATGCGGTGTTTTCTGGCCAGAGGCCAACTTCGATGCAGGGAAGATGGCCGAATTGGCGTTACAGCCATCGAAGGTCCTTGGGTTCGCAACAGCGAGGATCCCCTTCAGTGTCTCTGCTGAAGCAGAGGCGATAGGTTGTTTCATCAATCCTGGCAGAAAAAACTCCCAACCCTACGTGACGGGATCGCCATGGAGGGCCAATGAGAATGTGGACCCCTTCGACGGAAGTATCCCGTCCATTGATGAGTTCATGTCACACCCTAGGATCGTTATGATGACGGAAGCTGCCGAAATCTTGTCCAGGAAGGACTTGTTCGTAACGTCGATGTGCGACAGTCCGACAATGGTAGCATCCCATGTACTGGGTATGGAGAACATGCTTATGGGTATGATGATCGATCTGAATGCCGTGAGGGAGTGGATCGATGCCTTCGTCCCCCACATCTGTGCTATGGCCCATGAGATGTCGACATTATGCGACAACATCATGATCATATCCGATCTGTCCACCGACATCACGATACCGGATCTGATCGACCATCTGGTGGAGAACAACAGGAAGATCCTTTCATCGATCAAGGATTCATTCACCACCATACACAACTGCGGCAATACCATTAGAACTATCGATCAGATCGCATCATTGGGTGCCGACATGGTATCCCTGGAGACCTCGTCGAATCATGAGGAATATGTGGAGAAGTGCAAAGGAAAGATGAGGCTCATGGGAGGCGTGAATACCGTACGTACTCTTCTCAACCTCCAACCTTCGGATGTCCGCAGGGAATGTCTGTACGCAGCAGAACTGGGTTTCTCACTCATAGCACCCGAATGCGGAGTCCCTCCACAGACACCCAATGCCAATCTCAGGGCGTTGTCGGAATACCGTTGCGTGTAGATAACCCTTATAAATAGAACATCCATCGCTGGAGTGGTAACATGACAGCTCTCAATAGGGACTTCAGCACGATCAAAGTAGATGACGGAATCGTCACGGTCAAAGGATGGATACAGGACACCAGGAACCTCGGAGGCATATCCTTCGTACAACTCAGGGACAGGTTCGGTGTACTTCAGATAACCATGCCCAAGAAGAAGATCGAGGAGAACCTTTTCAAGACCCTGACCACACTCCCCAGGGAGACGGTCGTCGCCATAACAGGTGAGGTCAAGGAGAGCAACCAGACAGCCAACGGACTGGAGATCATCCCCTCTGCAGTAGAAATCTACTCTGAGGCAGCGACACCGCTCCCCATGGGTGTGATCGACAAGGTCGGAGTGGAGATGGACACACGTCTCAACAACAGGTTCATGGACCTCAGGAAACCCGAGACAAGGGCCATATTCGAACTGAAGAGCCTGATGGTAAGGCTCATCGTCGAATGCATGGAGGAGAACGGATTCACCCAGGTATATACGCCCAAGATCGTAGGATCCGGTGCGGAAGGAGGAGCAACACTCTTCCAGATAGAATACTTCGGAAGACCTGCATATCTCGCACAGTCACCACAGCTGTACAAGCAGATGCTCATGTCCACCGGATTAGACAGAGTGTTCGAACTCGGCCCCGCGTTCAGAGCCGAAAAGTCCAACACCAACCGTCACGTTACCGAGTTCATTTCATTCGACGGTGAGTTCTGCTGGATCAAGGATCAGGTCGAGGTCATGAGGATGATCGAGACTGTCATTGACTATGTGCTGAGAGGCCTTGCCGAGAGAGGAAAGAAACAGCTGGAGATCCTCGGTAAGGAGATCAAGATACAGGAGAGGCCGTACCCCATACTGACATACGAACAGTGCCTCAAGATCGTGAATGATGCCGGTCTAGGACTCAAGGACGGGGACGACCTGGGAACCGAGGGTGAGAAGATCGTCGGAGAATACATGGCAAAGGAGGGCAAGGACCTCTACTTCATTTCCGAATATCCTGAGATCGCGAAACCCTTCTACATCATGGAGAAGGATGGAACACCATACTCATACTCCTTCGACCTCGACTATAAAGGACAGGAGATCTCATCCGGAGGGCAGAGGGAGCACAGATTCGACAAACTCGTGGCAAGGATCGCCAAGCTCGGTCTGAACCCTGACGATTTCACATTCTACACTGATGCCTTCAAATACGGAATGCCTCCCCACGGAGGATGGGGAATCGGTGTCGATAGACTGATCACGAAGATGCTCGATCTGCCAAACATCAGGGAGGGTATCCTCTTCCCCAGGGACATGTCAAGGCTGTTGCCTTGAAATATGTTAGAGGGGGCTTTGCCCCTCTCAAAATATCTTTTCTTATTGCAGGTGCTGTACCATCTCGGTACAGAAAGGGCATCTGTGCAATACCGTACTTCTGTTGGAGTTCACAAGATAGAGGTTGGACTCCTCCTCATCCTCGAAGGGTGCTATCCTTCCCATCCTGATATATTCCCTGAGCTTCTCGCAACAGGCGGTTATCCTGAAATCATCGGTAATTGTCAACCTACCGGTCACTGGGATCTCGTCAGCGAGTCTGTCCACTAGATCGGAAAGTGCTTTTCTTGAACCGCTGGTATGGACGTTATAGGCCTTCCTGTACAGACTGTAAGCAGTCCACGGGTCCGCTTTGATCCCCCAGCCGTTCTCGTACATCTTTCCTAGATGCAGCTGTGCCTGACCGTCGTTCTTCATCGCGGCATCCTGAAGATAGATGAATGCCTGGACGTAATCCTTGTCGACACCGTATCCGTAAAGATATGAGATCCCGAGCTGAACTATGGCGTCCAATTCACCTTCTTCTGCCTTTGCCTTCATTTCTTCCAGATCTTTGTACAACATCTCTTCTCACCTTCATGTCAGGTTTCAGAACTATATCCTTTTGTCTCTGCTTCATTTGCATAGAGTGCTCAGCCTTTATATTGTTCTTGTCCTCCCAGTCCCTTCTGGTGCAGTACATCATCGTTGAAATCGTTGACGGAGTGGGTGTGAAGATCTGGATCTGCTCCGGATTCGTCTTTAAACGATTCCTGCAGAAATCTGAAAGTTCAATCATGTGACGTTCAGTACAACCGGGATGTGCGGCGATGAGATAGTACGTAAGGAACTGATCCTTTCCCAGTTCCTTGTTGATCTCATCGAATTTGGATTTGAACTGAAAAAGCACATCCTTACCTGGTTTGCCCATGTAATTTAAAACCTCATCGGATGTGTGCTCAGGGGCTATCTTCATCTGTCCGGAAACATGGTTCTCACATACGTATCTGAGGAATTCGTTTCCGTGGTCACGGTCAGCTACAATCATGTCGTATCTAATACCGGAGGAGATTGCAACCTTCTTCACCCCTTTGACCTTGGAAATCTCCTGGAGCAGATGCATGTACTTCGAATGGTCGATCGGTAGGCTCCTGCATGCAGTTGGGAAGAGGCACCTTTTATCCTGACATGCTCCATGCAGTTTCTTCTTGGTGCATTCGATTCCATACATATTGGCTGTTGGGCCGCCGACATCGTTGATGCGTCCGTTGAATCCTTTCCTCGAAGCCATACGTTTGACTTCCCTTATCACAGATTCCTCGGACCTGCTGACGACGGTCCTGCCCTGGACCAAGGCGATGGCACAGAAGTTGCATTCCCCGTAACATCCCCTGACGACGGTAACGGAGTTCCTGATTGTCTCCATGGCCTTGACAGGCCCTTGTTCAAGATAGTAGGGATGCACTGCATCCTCGTAATCCAATTCATAAATCCTGTCGAACTGCTCCTGCGATATCAATGGGGCTGGAGGATTCTGGATAAAGAACCTGTTGGCATGCGGTTGTGCTACCCCTTTTGCTGTGGTTGGATCGTTATTGGTGTAGAACAACTTGAAAGAACGGATGAAATCACTGCTGTTCTCCTTGCATTCCTCGAAACTTGGTGTGACTAGATATCCATCTGGAACAGTATTGGAGATGTAGCACAGGCCCCTAACAGAATGCCAGTCCCTTCCTTCATCCAAACATTGTGCCAGCTCCAGGTTGGATAGTTCGGCCATACCGTATGTGACAATGTCCGCCTTGGCATCTAAAAGGATGGATCTTCTGATGGAATCCGACCAGAAATCGTAATGGGCGAACCTGCGTAAAGTGGCCTCGACACCACCTAATACGATCAACCTCTCCTTGTTGAACCTCTTTATCAGATTCGTGTATGCTATGCAGGCCCTGTCAGGACGCCTGTTGTTTATCCCACCCGGTGTGAAATCATCATCCTTGCGGAACTTGTTGGTCGGCGTATAGTTGGCGACCATGGAATCGACTGTGCCTGAAGTTACCGACCAGAATAACCTAGGAATGCCGAGTCTGGATATGTCATCTAGACCTTCCATGTCAGGCTGACAGATGATGCCCACTCTGAACCCGTTATCGATGAGCCAATGACCTATTATGGCAGCACCATTGTAAGAAGAATCGATGTATGTGTCCCCGGATACTATGATGATATCAAGAGCATCCCACCCCCTCTTCTTTACCTCATCGAGAGTGGTGGGAATGAACATTCAGATCCTCTTCTCCATGAAATAATCGTCCATGAAGAACCCGTTACCGAAATCGGTACAAACACTGTCCACGATCTCGAATCCGTTCCTCTTGTAAATCTCCACTGTGGGATTGTTCTTGTGTACCCTGAGGTACTCTTTGTGGATGCCTTTCTCCCTGGCATAATTGTCCACGATTTCGAACATCTTCCTTCCGTAGCCTTTTCCCCTGTACTCCTTCAGCAGGTAGAGCTTGGAAATGTACACCTTATCGCCTTCGTCATGGAAAGAGAGGTAACCGATGTTCATATCACCTTCTTTCATGATGATGAACTCATATCCCTCGTCCATCTCCTTCTCGATGGATTCTCTGGAATGGTAGGTGTTGAGCATATAGTCTATCTGTTCCTGGGAAACGATATCCTTGTAACATTCATTCCAGATCTGTACGGCCAGTTCGGACACTATGTCGGGGATTCGATCGTCAAGGACGTCCTCTACCAGCTGTGGGATACCCTCCTCGAAGTTGACTCCGAATCTGAGGTCGGTCTTCGCATCGTAGGTCCTTTGAATACTTGAAACTGTGAAATCGACTGCGATCCTGACCGAATCGGACAGTGATTTATTGTTCATCAGGGCACCGACTACGGCTGAACCGAATACATCACCTGTACCATGATAATAACCGGGAATCCTGTCTGAGAAGTAGAACGACCTCTCACCCGTGACCGTGTCCAATGATGCCGCGCCTAGTTTCTCATCATCGAAGTGAACACCGGTAAGGATGACTTTCTTGGGTCCGAGAGCCGCGAGTCTGTCCATAAGTGCCTCGATGTACTCCATCGTGTACGGTCCCTCGACATACTCCTCACCGAGTATGAGCGTCGCCTCGGTGATGTTGGGCATGATGACATCGGCCTTCTCGCAGAGCTTCCTCATCTCCTTCGGGAAAGAAGGATCGAATATCGGATACAGTTTGCCTCCGTCCGCCATCACAGGATCTACGATCTTGACAGCACCCTTCATCCTGTCGAATATATCCATCATCAGGGAGATCTGCTCGAACGAACCCAGGAATCCGGTGTAGATGGCATCGAACTTAATATCCAACGTCTCCCAGTGCTTCACAATAGGCATCACATCCTCGGTAAGGTCACGGTATGTGAATCCGGTGAAACCTCCGGTGTGTGTGGATAGTACTGCCGTGGGCAGTACACTGCATTCGATACCTGTAGCCGAAATAATAGGAAGGGCCACTGTGAGCGAGCATTTACCGACACAGGAGATGTCGTGGATTGCGAGGACGCGCTTCTGTCTCATCAGTCCTCTTATCACTATTGAGTTAATAAATCCAGCACTATAAACTACTGATTTCGTATCGCCATCAACTGATTTATCTACGAAATGAGAGATTATCGTGGTGATGAGAAGATCGGACGAGCACTTGGAACGTGCACTGGAGGAATACAATCAGAAGATATCCGAATTGGAATCCAACGGATCCTCCAGGGAGGAGATGCTTGAGGCTCTCGTCAACCGGAGCACCGTCCTTCTGATGCTCGAGTCCTACACATCTTCTATGGAGGATTCCGAGGATGCTATAGAGCTATCTAAACTAATGGAATCCAAGGGTGAGCCTGTCAATGTGGGCACATACATGAAGATGTACGAGAACCATGGACAGCTGCTTTATGATTCCGATAACGATGGAATGGCAGAGGATTACGCCAAAATAGTATCCAAACTGGATCGGACCGGCGGGGATATCCGCCATTACGACAAGCGTTCCCTTATAGTCATGTGCATCGACTGTGCTGAAGATCTCATCGATGTGGACAAGGAAGAAAATGCAATCCCCTTCCTTCAGAAAGCTATCGAATTCATCGGCGGTGACCTGGACAAATGGTCTCGCAATCATAAGGTCCATATTCTGAATCTGCTGGCTGAGGTCGGCCATTCCTTAGGACAGGATGATGGTTCATTGTCCAATCTGGAAGAATGCATCAGATTGGCAGGGGAACTGATGTTCTCGTCATCCATAGATGACCCCAACGAACTGGTCAACGCCTACATCCTCAGAGGTGACATCCTTGAATCAATGGGGAAGCTGGAAGGCATGTGGGAATCCCATGAGGCCGCTGCGGAGATACTGGAAAAGATGTATCTGGAGCACAAGCTGGACGATGTACAGTTGCTGATCAATCTCCATCAGGGAATAGCCACCAGTATGATGAACGCCGGTAAGATAGAACTGGCCGAGAAACACCTCATGAGGTCCATAAATCTAGGGATACCAGGGATGAAGGAAGCGATGAAGGAACTGAACGATCAGTTCGACCTCTGACCCTTCCTCTTGTCGACCTCTTCCTTCAGAGTATCGGCGGCCCTGTTCAAAAGTTCTATGATCTCGTGGTCGTGCATGCTCCTCAGTGCGGTCATGGAGAGATGCTTGTTATTGGAGTAGTTGCTGGCGAGATACATAATGACGTTCTCCCTCTCATAATCCTCCTGGAGCATCCTCACCTCCATGTATAACAACCTGACCTTGTCGTCACTGAGGTCCGATATGAATGTCTCCGGATCCACGATAAGCAATTTGATGTCTGCTCTTGGGCCCTCTGCCATATCTGGATGATTGAACTTCTCCTATATAGTGAGATTGCCGCTAGGTGCGGATGTGAAGCATAACGATTATAACCGACCCTCGGTTAACGAGCATCATGGTGGGTTTCTGTCCTCATTGCGGTAGTCTCATGAGGCCAAGGGAGAGCATTTGTTCAGCCTGTGGGAGGAATATAAATGACGATCCGTTGGATGATGACATCGCCCCTATCATGCCTAAGAATCTTACAGATCCGAAGACCGTCGAACAAGAGGATCCAGATCTTCCATTCTTCCCTTACGAACCAAGACCGGTCCAGGTGAGTATAATAAGGGATATCGTCGAGGCCTTCGACAACGGGAAACACATAGTGGTAGAGTCGGGAACAGGAACAGGGAAGACGATCGTGTCCCTCGCTGCAGCATTGGACCATGCCTCCCGGAATCACAAAAAAGTAGTGTATCTTACCAGGACCATCTCCCAGAGCGACCAGGTCATGAAGGAGCTACGTGCCATATCGAAACTAAGGCCGGTCTGTGGAATTACGATCACAGGAAGAGGGCGTTCATGCCCCTATCTCAGGACCCTGTCAGGATACGAGGATATGCACCCCAGTGTTCTGGCATCACTTTGTGAGGAAGGGAAGAAGAAATATAACGACGGACAGGGTGGCTGCAGATACTACGGCGGTTCGATGGGACGCCTCAAGGATACGGAAGCTTACGTGAAGGCATCTCACCCCACATCAGAGGAACTGGACCGTTTCTGTGAGGACAGGGGCATATGTCCGTATGAGGTACGCAAGATGATCATGAAGGACATGGATGTCGTCGTGGCACCGTATGTCCACTTCCTTTCCGATGATATCAGGGACGGTTTCCTGGGGAATCTGGAAAGTGACGGCACTGACATCGTGATGATCATAGATGAGGCGCATAACATGATCGATGCGGCCAGGGAACAGGAGAGCTTCACGATCCCGATGACACTTGTAGAGGGTGCCTTGGACGAGAGCACCACAATGAGGGGTGATCCGCCGTTGTTCGAGAATGTCACTCTGAGACCATTCCTCAACGAGCTCAAGAATTCCATAAGATCGTTCGCCAACGACCACCTATCGCTGAACGAGAAGGAGTCCATCCTGGGTCCGGCCGAACTGGAGGACCGTATTATGAAGAGGTTCGAACTATCCAAAAGGGAATTGGATATCGCCATTAGGACGTTGATATCCCTCGGAGAGGAGAGGACGGACATGCTCATGGAGAAGGGCGAGAACAGGATATCGAACCTTTACACATTGGGCGACCTTCTAAAGGATTGGATGCTCTCAGCTTCCGACAGATACATCAAATCCATCAATGTGAATGACAAGGAGGAATCCCTCCACGCTGCATGTATCGATCCATGCGATGTGACTAGGTTCGTCCGTGAGATTCCTGGCGTCCTCCATATGTCTGGCACATTACAACCCTTGGACCAATACGTGAAGGTCATGGGGCTGTCGAAGGACTGTTATCAGAGAATCTATCCGTCACCGTTCCCTAAGGAGAATCGTTCGGTGATCTATCTCGGAAACGTCACCACGAGATACGAGGACATGAAGAGGGACCCGTCCATATTCTCGAGGATGGAGAAGAACATAGCCAGACTATGCAATAATGTGGATAAGAACACACTGGTATTCTTCCCTTCATACAGTATGATGAACAAAATGATGCCGTTCCTAGAGAGGGATGTCCATAAGGATCTGTATTGGGAGGTATCGGGTCAACAGAAACGTACGATGAAGGCCTTGTATGACTTCAGGAAAGGTCGCAACGGAGTCTTCTTTACGGTGATGGGCGGATCCATCGCTGAGGGAATTGATTTTCCAGGAGAGGAACTATGTTTCGCCATCATCGTAGGTATCCCATATCCTCCGCCGACGTTGGAATCCAAGGCCATGTCCATGCTTTTCGATGAAAAATACGGCCCCGGCACAGGTTGGAGGTATACCTCGGAGGTACCGGCACTCAGGAAGATGCAGCAGGCCATCGGACGCCTGATCAGGACCGAGACCGACAGGGGTA
>JAFSYZ010000147.1 GCA_017455785.1 Candidatus Methanomethylophilaceae archaeon | reverse complement strand
GTATTCACCTTTTCGGATTCGCCCTAAGGTACATTTCCGTCGCGGTTCAAATCCGCGCAATCTGTCGTATAATAATATAGTATATAAACAGATGGGAGGGACTACTCTTCATTTGGAACAGGTTCGCTTCTCATGTACGCCCTGAGGTAGATTATCGTCAGTATCACTGTGACTATGGCAGCAACGACATAGGCAATCTGCATGTCAAGGTGCAGACCCTTGTCCCATTCTATTATGAACGATACGGTGACCATGGTCATGAATATCGCTGGTAATGCTGTTATCAGCGAATGGTATCTCTTCCTGGCTACTTTCAATATGAATGCGGTGCAGGCCCATAATGTGATGCAGGCTATGGTCTGGTTTATCCAAGAAGAGTAGTACCACAGGGATTCGAACTCCAGTAGGCATAGCAGTATCACGATACCCATCGCTATCAGCGTGATTATCGTCGCCGATTTCATGTCCTTGCTGTCTATGCCCCTGTCATCCTGGACCATCATCCTGATGGATCTCAACGCTGTGTCACCGCTGGTGATCGGACAGATCACCACACCGATTACCGCTAATATACCTCCCAACGTTCCAGCAAGCGATGTAGATATCTCGTAGACCACACCTGCCGGACCCGAGGCGGCCAATGCATCAGATAGTGCAGATGTGTCGGGGAAGAATGACAATCCTGCAGTTACCCAGATGAGTGCTATGAACGCCTCTACTATCATAGCGCCGTAGAACACCACACGTCCGTTCTTCTCGTGCTTCACACATCTCGCCATCAAGGTAGATTGAGTGGCATGGAACCCTGAGATGGCACCGCAGGCGATGGTGATGAACATATCGGGGAATATTTCTTTACCTTGCGGATGCAGGTTCTCCAGTGTCATTGCAGGTAATTCATAACCTCCTGCGATTAGACCAATTATGACCACGACGGCCATCACAACGAGCAATATGCCGAAGATCGGATACACCTTTCCGATGAGCTTGTCTATCGGCAACAGTGCGGATGCTATGAAGTACACCGCGATAAGACCCATCCACACGGCCATCGGAACGTCTGTAAGAATCACAAGCAGTTCACCGGCGCTCTTGGCCATCATCGCCGTGACGGTGACGAGCATCACCATCATTAAAATCAGGAAGACGTACCTGAACTTCTGATTGAGATATATGGGGATAAGATTGGTCAGGGATTTCCCGCCGTTACGGATGGACATCATTCCCGATATGTAGTCGTGCACCGCACCTCCGAGAATCGAACCAAGAATGATCCAGAGGAATGCCACTGGACCCCATTTGGCTCCCATCAGGGCACCGAAGATCGGTCCCGTTCCAGCGATGTTCAGCAATTCGTTCATGTGGTCCTTCCACGTAGGCATCGGGACGTAGTCCACTCCGTCGTTGTGGGAATAAGCGGGAGTGGGGGACTTGAACGGCTTCAGTATCCTCTCCGGTACCTTGCTGTAGAGCAGATAACCAAGGATCAGTGCCAGAAGTCCCAGTATGAAGATCGTCATTGCGTAACGGGGATTATGATTGTGGTATAAAAAATCGATTTTCGGTCATTTACGAGAACATGACGTAGTTCTCTGTGACCTTCAGTGTGGAGAATGAGACCACCGTGCGGCCCTGTGCATCCAATCTGCCGCCCGATAATTTATCCTCGGACCTGATGAGGAGGTACTTCACCTCGCCTGTATCAGTATCTATGACCACATCCTCGATCCTTCCGAACCTGTGTCCGCCGTTGGATGTCGCCACCTTGCCTATGATCTGATCCATCAGTATCTCTGACATGATATCATCCATAGAACGGGACGTCGTCGAATTTGGACTTCCTCTTCATTATCTCCAACGCCATGTTGTTGTACGATTCTATCACCTTAGGATCGACCGACGGTCTGATCATCCTCAGGGCGGCATCGAAATGCTTCTTCGTGATGTACTTGGAGTTGGGGTTCTCGCGGAACGCGCATAACCCTGCCTCCCTGCATAATGCCTCCAGATCCGCTCCGACGTATCCGTCGGTGCAGTCCGCTATGTCCATAAGGTCGACGTTCATCAGCGGCATGTTCCTCGTGTGTATCTCCAGAATCCTCAGACGGCTCTCCAGGTCCGGTTTGCCTATAAGGATCAGCTTGTCGAATCTTCCCGGTCTTAGGAGTGCTGGGTCAATCATATCCGGCCTGTTCGTGGCTGCCATGACCGTCACATTCTTCAGCTCCTCGATACCGTCCATGGACGTCAACAACTGATTCACGACCCTCTCCCATGATGCTGATACATCATCGGAACCGCGCCTCGGTGCGATGGAATCGATCTCGTCGAAGAATATGATACATGGCGCCATCTGCTTGGCGCGCTTGAATATCTGTCTTATCGCTTTCTCGGATTCGCCCATCCATTTGCTGGCGATCTCGGGACCGTTGACGCATATGAAATTGGAACCCGATTCATTCGCCACGGCCTTGGCGATCAGGGTCTTACCGGTACCCGGAGGACCGTAGAACAGCACGCCTCTCGGAGGTCTGATGCCGAGTCTCTCGAAGGCCTTCTTGTCCTCACTGGGTATGAACACTTCCCTGATCTCCTTCTTCACCGCTTCTAATCCTCCGACATCCGACCATGCTACCTTAGGAACGTC
>JAFSYZ010000146.1 GCA_017455785.1 Candidatus Methanomethylophilaceae archaeon | reverse complement strand
GTGAACTCTTCGCGGAGCTGCATCCTGTACTCAGAACCGGCTTTGGTTATCTGTATGGCGGAGTCCCTGCTGTCGTACTCCTCGATGAGCGTCTTCAGCAGCTCGCGTACCTGCGAATCGGGCATCCCGGTCTTGTCGGCGATCTCCTTCGCCGTAATGGGGGATGCGGCGGAGAAGAGTGCCGCCTCCACCGCACTCTTCTTGTTCATCTCAAACCACCGCCTCGGATATCCTCACGCCTTCCTCGGAATCCTCCAGCTTGGCGGATGTCCAGTCGACGACGATATCGATCATTATCTCACCATATGGCAGTTCGTCCTGCCAGATCGTGAGCTTACCGTCTCTGACCAGCTGCAGTGCCGACCAGAACACGGCGATGTTGTTGTCCATGTCATCGGTGTACAGCTCACTGATCGCGAAGGCTCCTGTACCGATGTTCTTGATCCTCTCCCAGATCCTCTTGACATCGCTCTCGTCGATCTCCTTATGGGCCTTGTTGTCGAACTTGGGCTGCATGGCCTTGAGTCTGAGCCTGGTGGCCTCCCTGGCCTCAGCGACACGGATCTCCTCCTGTGCCTCGTCGAACGCATCCAGGAGCTCCATCATGGTGACAGCTCTGACAGGTGAACGTGAGTACAGTCCTCTGAGCTGTATGTCGGGGACGTCCAATGGTTCCTCCTCCTCGGCGAAGAAGTCCGGGTCGAAGTCGAATCCGAAATCGTACTCGTCCATCATGTTCCTGTCCGACTCCTGTTTGGTGGCATCGGACTGCATCCTCAGGACCTTCCATGCCATCAGCATGAGCCTTCCTGCGACCATGATGTCGAATTTGCTCATGGAGACCTTCTTCGTGTACAGTTTCACGAACTCCTTCAGGTCTATGGCCCATGGGTCGAAGCCCTCATCCAGCACGAGACGGAACACCGTCCTTATGGACTCGTCCGTATCGTCCTGCAGCCTCTCGTGATCCTTCTCCTCCTCCAGTATGTGGAGGTACCTGTCGATCTTGTCGGCACTGACCGAATCGTCTATCAATGCCTTGTGATACAGCAGGTGCTGTTCCAATTCCATTGCATCCCCGTTCATTCTATCCCTTCCTTCTTCTCGTTCTTCTCCAGCCTCTCCATGGCCTCTTTCTCGTACTTCGATATCTCCGCCAGGTCAGGCTGGATGATGACTTTGCTGACCCCGTTGGGGGGCCTTGTGACACCGATCAGATGATCGGCCTTCTTGAGTGCCACGTTCCTCAGTGACACCTGTATGAACTGTGTCTTCGATGACGACTTCTGGATCCTGTCCGCGACAATCTCCGCGTTAACGGAATCTAGGAACATGTCCACCTCGTCAAGTACATAGAACGGTGATGGCTGGTGCTCCTGGATGGCGAAGATGAACGCCAGTGCGGTGAGTGACTTCTCCCCTCCCGACAGCGCCTCCAGCTTCAGCATCTTACCGTTCCTCGGTTTCGCATTGATCAACAGACCTCCGTTGAACGGATCCTCCTCGTCCTCCAGGGACATGTAGGCCTCCCCTCCTCCGGATATCTCGTTGAAGATGATCTTGAAGTTCTCGCTCACACCGTTGTACACGTCCATGAACAGTCCCTTCTTCTTGGAGTTCAGGTCGTTCATCAGTGCATCGAGTTCGTTTATCTGCGCATTGAGTTTGTTCACATCGGCTGTAAGGCGTGCATGCCTCTCACTGCGCTCGTTGTAATCATCAATGGCACGCATGTTCACGTTACCGAGTTCGGCGATCTTGTCCTCGCAGTACCTTATGCTGCGCTTGAGTGTCTCCTCGGACGGTACGGGCATCGTGACCTCGATCTTGATCTCCTTGATCTCCTCGTTGAGCCTTTCGACATTGGCATTGAACGTTATCAGTTCGGCCTGGTATGTCTGCATCAGACCTGTCTTGGTCTCTATGTCACCGATGGCCTTGTCCCTGTCAGAATCGGCCTTCTGCCTGTCGATTATGAGCTGGTCCTTCTTGTCACGGAGTTCCTGGATACCGGACTCCATCTCCCTCTCGATCTTCCTGAGGCCCTCGAGTTCCACCTTGAGCCTGTCGGATTCCTCCTGAGCCTTCTTCATGTTCTCAGCGATGGAATCCTTCTCTTTGGCGATCCTTGCCACCTCTCCATCGAGGCGGGTCTTCTCACTGTCATATTTCGACTTCTCGGAGACGAATGAGGACAGCTCCTCCCTCAGGGTGGTCAGATCGTTGCTGACCGTGACTATGGTACCCATGGCGTTGTTCAGCCTCTGCTGCACCTCGACAGGGGCTATCTCGGTCATGCGCTGCCTTATCTTCGCCCTCTCGGTCTTCATCCCCTCGAGCTCCGCGCTTATCTTGGCATGACTGTCCTTGAGTTTGGTCTTGTCAGCCTTCGCTATCTCATACGCGGCCTTCTTATCATCCAGTTCCTTCTGGAGACGCTTCTTCGTATCCCTGAGGGCCCTCAGCTGTGCCTCGTAACCCGCGATCTTACCCTTCAGTTCTATATCGCCTGTGCCGGCCTCCCTCATGGCATCGTCGCATTCGCGTATGCTGCCGCGCACACCGTTAAGTCTGTCAGTGATGCTGGAGAGCGATGCCCTTGCGTTGCTGAGCTCGGCGGCGACCTTGTCCAGTTCCGACTGTGATGAATCACCGAACTTCATGGAGGCGGTAGGTCTGACAGTTCCTCCCGTCATGGCTCCCGACGGATCGATGAGGTCACCGGCCTTCGTCACTATCCTGATGCCGCCCATCACGCGTCTCGCATCGTTGAGGTTCTCCATGACCAAAGTGTCCTGGAAGACATACCAGAACGCTGCTGCGTACTCCGGTTTGAAGTCTATCAGATCAGTGGCATATCCCAGCGTCTGCGGCCTTGTCATGATGGCCTTGGCACGCGGTTTGCCTTCGATCATCTTGTTCAGCGGCAGGAACGTCACCCTGCTGTATCCCTCCCTCTTCAGGATGGATATGATCTGTGATGCCACCTCGTCGGTATCGACCACGACGGCCTGCATCTTTCCGCCTGCCGCGATGGCCAAAGCGGTCTCGTACTCCTTCTCGACAGTACCCAACTGTGCAATGGTCCCGTGTATGCCTCTGACATCTCCGCGGTCCCTCATCGCCAGCACGGCCATCACGGCCTCGTTGCCGCGACCGGCCTTCTCGGAGGCCTTCTTGTCGATCATGAGCGTGTTGTACTTGTCGTTCAATCTGGAGATAGCGTTCCTTACATCGCCCGCCTGCTTCTCCAACTCGCTCTCCTCAGCCTTCAGCTTGAGGATCTTCGATTTGTAATCGTCAAGGTCGGCCATCGGTCCCGCTTCTCTCTTTATCTCCGAGAGGTTGTACTCGGCATCCTTGATCTCGAAATCGTTAGTTGATATGTTGGATTCCAATGAAGCGATCTGCCTTGAGGCCTCTTCATCCATGGCCTCTGCGGTGTTCAGTGCGGCACTCGACTTGGATTCCTCATCGGCCTTCTTCTCTATGTCCCCTTCAAGAGTTCTGAGCCTCTCGTCGAGTTTGGCATGCTCCCCGCCGATACTGTTCATCTCGGCCCTGATGCGCGCCTCCTCTTCCTTGGCCTCTTTGAGCTTCGCATCCTTCTCGTCGATCTTGACCTTGACCTCGTTGATGGACTGCTGACAGCTGGACAACTGTGCATCGTTCTCCTGTGCCTCCTCGTTGATGAGCTCCAGATCCTCATCCAATGTGGATATGGAATCCTGGCCGGTGGAGATGTCGTTGTCGGCTATTGCCTTCTTGACCTTGACGTCCTCGATATCCTGCTTGATCTTCCCGTATTCCGGGCCCACACGGGCGCTTATCTCGTCCTCGGTGGTCTTGATCTCTGCATCCAGTCTGTCGTACTTATCCTTGAGTTCGTCCTTCTTCTTCTGGAGACGCTCGACATCCTGCTGCATCTTCGTTATCGCTTCCGCGGTATTCGTCACCTTGGCCTGCTCGATCTCGCGCTGCCTGTACTTCAGCTGTGCGTTCGCGAGGTCCAGCTTCTCCTTGAGCTCTATGTGCCTCTTCGCCGCTTCCATGTCCTTCTGCAGCTGTTTGAGCTGTGTGTTCAGCTCGTTTATGACGATCTCCGTGTCCTTGATGTTCTGGTCTGCCTGCGCCCTCTCCTTCTGTGCGGATGCTATGTCGGCATCATACGATTCGATACCGGAGATCCTGTCTATGACACGGCGCCTCTCTACGGCACCCATCTTGGTGATGTCGGTGACATCTCCCTGTCTGACGAAGTTGTAACCGTCAGAACTGATCCTGGCCCTCTCGAACAGGGAATCGAACTCTGCCGCATTGGATCTCTGGTCGTTGATGTAGAACGATGCGTTGTAATCGACGCCGTTACCGGCCATCTTGACTATACGTGTGAACCTCACCTCATCGGCGTCCCACGCGAGCATGCGGTCGGTATTGTCGAAGATCAGGGTGACCTTCATATGGTCCGCCTTTCCGGATGCCTTGTTGCCGTTATGGATCAGGTCGGTCTGCCTACCGGCACGGACAACCTTGGGACTCCTGGGCCCTAATACGAACATGATCGCATCGGTGATGTTCGACTTACCGGAACCGTTGGGTCCGGTTATTCCCATATAGCCCTCCATCAGAGGTACCGATATCTTACCTCCGAAAGACTTGAAGTTCTCCATATCGACTCTTTTTAAATACACACTCCACCCCGTCCGAGGGCGATTACGGTCTCCCGTTCTGCATCCCACTTATGCGCATGCGCGCAATTAGTAATAAAGACGCACGGATTTAAATATATGTCCGAAAACGGACATGAAACCCAGGAATCGGGGGTTCCGATGATGCCCTTAGGGCATCAAAGGAAGTATGATTCCACTCTCTCGACGTCGTCGATGAGGGCCTTGGCGTAAGATGCGTATGTCTTGTAGAACACCGTCCTGAAATCCTTGGCCTCGATGTCGCAGAGCGCGTTCGTATCGACACCCAACTCCGAAGCGAATGCCTTCTGATAGGATTCGGCCATGGAGCGCATGAGCTTGAGGTTGTAAAGGGTGAGCATATCGAAGATGTTCTTCCTGTTCACCACCGTCAATGTGGTGTACGGTATCAGCGAGTTGATGAACATCATCCTGATGTTCTCGTCCGCGACCGCCACGAATTTGACCTTAGCCTTGTCGGAGACCTTGGTGAACGATGACAGATACGACACCAGATCGTCCATGCCCGCCAGGTCGGTGACGATGATGACTGGTTCCTTCACATTATCCAGGAACCCAGGCAGATCCTCCTTGCTGAGGTATTCCGGCTCAGGTACGCTGCACACTCCTCCCAGTGGTCTGTTGCCTTCCTTCATCCTCTTGCCGACCGTCCACACCGACTGTCCGATCTTGATGGACTCCATCATGATCACCCCATTCTCGGAGATACGATCGATACCGTCCCTGAAGATCTCGAAAGGCATCCTTGACTCGGTGCAGAAGACCGACTGGGGAACATCGTAGTTCCAACCGAACAGTTTGGAATCGAGCAGGCGGATCATTCCCTCGAATGACAGTGCCAGCTCTACCTTTCCCCTCTCGTTGATGGAGTTACCGAATATGCAGTCGAGCATCCTGATGAAGAACATCGCGTCCTTGATGACCGCCTCGTCATGACCCTCGGAAACGGACTCGGGTGTGCTCAGTGAGCTCTCCAGGTTCTCATCCCTGTTCCTGATCCTGCCCATCGCAGGCGCCATCATCCTGATGGTACCGTTGCATAGGTCCTTGTAGTCCAGATCTATGGTAGCCATGATGCTCTCGGGGACCTTCTCCTCTATTGATCTGATAAGCGTGAAGAGCGGGGCATAGGACTTCGACTTGAATCTGTAGAGGCCTCCGGGGACCAGTGAGTTCCATATGCCGACATTGTCCTCGTCCTTCAAACGGACATAGAACGATCCTTTGCCGTCCATCGACGACAGGATCCTGCTGTAGTACTCCGGAACGGCCTTACCGTGGACCTTTTCCAGGACCTCCGTCATCCTTGCGCTGTCCAACTCCGTACCGGAGACCATCTTCTTGAGGTCGAGACCGTTGTAATCCAGATGTGATATGTCCCTAAGGTCGTCCTTCTGGTCATGTCTGAACAATGCCGTATTGAGCTTCTTGTTGCTCCTCGGGTGCTCATGTTTGCCAGCACGGCTTTGATCCACCCTGAGCAGGTATGCAGCGGAATAACGCAGATGAGTCATCATCCTCTCTATGGCGGGATCGCCTTGTGATGTTATGCGGTTCTGATAGAACTCTGCCAGTGCCAGGATATCCTCGTAGATCAGGTCGATCTTGTCCCTCTCGTCATCGGACAGATCGTCACCGTTCCTCAGTCTCTCCCTGAGATCCTCCGCCTTGTCCTTGAATGCCTCATCCGTGAATAGCCTGTACAGGTAGCATACAAACATGTCCATCTCGAAGGTTATGATCGCCTTCTCGGCCTGGTCCACGTACAGCAGATGCCTGCTTTCTTTATCTTCAGTCAAAATCCCGTCCTTTTCGTTATAGACGTTAATCCTGTAAGGCATAAGGGTGAACCTACCCTTGTCAATAAAAGAGTATCACTGATTAGGACCCGAATGAACGAACTTTTCGACATATGGATCAGAACAATCTGAAAAGATATGGCAGATGCGTATCCTTCGCCTAAATTCACTCATTACAAGTCATCTCTTCCCGAATACCGTGGACATGATGTCCGCTACGGAATCAAGAACGTAAGTAGGCCTGATATCCGAATCCTTGAGATCATCAAGCGAGGTCTCTCCGGTGAGAACGAGTATGGAATCTAGGCCGTTGTCGTACGCCATCTTCATATCGGTGTAGAGACGGTCCCCCACCATGGCTATGCTGTCTGCGGGTATCCCCATCTCGGATGCGGCCATGTCCAGGAGTAGACGGTTGGGCTTGCCGATTATCAACGGCTCTTTTCTCAAAAGATGGGAGTACATGGCGATGAATGCACCGATGTCCACATCGTAATCATCCTCCGTCGGGCACAGATCGTCGGGATGTGTCGCGATGTATTCCGCCCCGTTCTTGATGAACATGTAACCCTTGTTGATCTTCTCGTATGTCAACTCCCTGTCGAAAGACAGCAGC
>JAFSYZ010000145.1 GCA_017455785.1 Candidatus Methanomethylophilaceae archaeon | reverse complement strand
TTATGTTCCGTTTAATCACCGAATGGTTCATTGGACTTCACGATATATAACGATTGGCCAAATGAGAGGGGTCCGATCGTATCGAAAAGTGTCATTTCGGGCAATTTTTATTACTATTGTGCTTACAATAACACTAATAGGAGACTATCGGTTGTCCCAGCAGACTTCCTTAACATGAAAAGGACATGTATCCGCAGGTAAATGCTTATGTGTACGAAAAACACATATCCAGACATCCAAATAGTGTGTTTTTCCCAAAATCGTCTGGGTATCTACAGGAGATGTGGAAAATCAGGCCTTCACCACTATGATTTTCGATAAGAAATCGACATGTTCTCAACATTTTATTCATAGATTCTTCGACCTGCTCATCCTCTAGGCCCTTTACATTATATATTGCGGATCCGCAAGGAAATTCTAAAAAGAGCCTAAAGACTAGACCCCTATTGAGAAAGATCACGTTACCACAATCATAAATCCTTGTCGCCTGAACAAACGATAAGAATCGATTCGACAAATATCCGTAAAAATATTCCAGAAAATGATAATCCTTATATTCCGTAAAAATATTACAGTTATTGATACAATGTTGAAGAGATTCACCGTCGAGAACTACAAGAACTTCAAAAATCAGACGAAATTGGATTTCGATACCGTTCACAATTATTCATTCAATTCCCAATTCATCAAGAACGATCTTCTCAACAAGGTGATCCTGCTGGGGAAGAACGGATCCGGCAAGACCAATCTCGGTCTTGCCTTGTTCGATATCGTATTGACACTGACGGACAATGTCGTCGACCCGAAACAGACGGACCAGAACACATTCCTGAATGGAGATTCCAATCTGGATTATGCTTCGTTCTCCTACGAGTTCCTAAATGACGGACACACCATAGAGTACAGATATCGTAAGAAGGACCCTCGTACGATAATCTACGAGGAGCTTATAATGGACAAAAAGCTCATCTTCCGTCGTGACAATGAAAACGATGATTACAAGGGATTGGCCCGGCTAGGGGCGGACAAACTGCGTATGGACATCAAGGACGGTCAACTGTCCGTGGTCCGCTATGTCAATGCCAATACAGTTCAGACATCTGATTCACCGATCGCATTCATAATGGATTTCGTTTCACATATGCTCTATTTCAAGTCGGACATCAACGGTTTCGGTTTCATAGGGTATGATAAATCAGGGGAGTCGATTTACGACTACATAATTAATAACGGACTCACAGATGAGTTCCAGAGGATGTTGTCCGAATACACAAAGATCGATGTTAGATTGGATTCGGTCAAGATTCCCGGCATGCCCGGTGTGCTGATCCAGAAATTCAAGAACAGAGACATGAGGTTCGACACCACTGCATCTACCGGAACTCTGGTGTTCTCGCTGTTCTACTACTGGTTCAAGCATATGAACAATGTAAGATTCCTGTACATGGACGAGTACGATGCATATTATCACTATGAACTGTCCGAGAGGATAGTGCGGCTCGTCTCAGGGATGGAGGATTTCCAGACCGTGTTCACCACCCACAACGTATCATTACTTAAGAATGAACTTCTGAGGCCAGACTGCTGTCTGCTCCTGGAGGACGGAGTGATAAGGTCGTTTTCGGATTCTACTGACAGGGAGCTGCGCCAGGGGCACAATCTGGAGAAGATGTATAAGAACGGAGAATTCGACGGATAAGAACATACTTTTCATTCTGGAAGGTTCCAGATCGGAACCCAGGTTCCTGAGGAAACTGATAGAGCGTACGCGCGACGGACGCAATTATAAAGTATTCTCGTTCAACACCAACATTCACAGGATGTTGGAAGGTATCTTCGACGGGGAAGAGATAGATGTTGACCTGGATTTCCTGGAGTATCTTAGATCCTGTCCCACCGTCAAGGATGATGAAAGCGTTCTGGAAAGGAGATTCGTGGATATTTACCTGATATTCGATATGGATCCGCAGGATCAGGGTTACGATCCGGAGAGGTTGAAGAAGGCATTGAAGTACTTCGACGATTCGACAGAGAACGGCAAGCTGTACATCAATTACCCTATGCTGGAATCATACAGGCACATAGGCAATCTGGATGATGACTCCTATCTGGATCTGAGTGTAGCCGTGAATGATATCGGCAATTACAAGCAGATAGCCGCCAGAGATGGTACGGCCATACCGTCCGACATCAACAGGATCGATGTCGAGACCTGGTCCAAGATAATAGAGCTCAATCTGAGAAAGGCGAACAGGATAACAACCGGTGACGGGTCCATTCCAGATCGGGTGTCGTATGAAAGATGCCTTGATCAGAGCAATATATTCGGTGCCGAGAGGAAGATTTTGGAATCGGAACAGAGGATATCTGTTCTCAATACATCAGTATTCAACGTGGTAGATTACAATCCTGGCAGATATTTAACCTGATTTTGATTAACGGTTTCACAAATTGAAACACTATACCATTCTCAATAACGGTTTCACAAATTGAAACACTATACCATTCTCAAGCAATTGCAGTTTTTCATCTAAAATCCATGATCCTTGTACAATAATGGCTTCATTTTCAACGTGATCCTATATAATTGTTTGATCGATCTGATTATGATTCACGGATTTGTAAATTCTCTTTATAAACTGAACAAATTCGTACTATCATTATTAATTTATAAGTATAGCGTTTTAACAGAGGTTATAAATACATTATAACGCTATACTATATTGAAGAGAAATGGCTGTTCCAGAAGAGATCAGGAAGGTACCCAGGCCTAAGAATACGATTATAGTTGCCTACGGCAGGAACAAGGACAAGTACGCTGTCAAGAGTCGGATCGGATGTAAGAGCGTAGGTGGCAGAAAGATCCCCATCGATGGCCCTACCATTGGGCACATCGTGGACGGAGTCTACGTCGCAGACGTAGACCTTCCTGGAATGAAGCATAGCGACTGCGACTACCGCAGGTGGGCGGATGTTCAGTTATGTTGCAACCTTTCGCAGGATATCCTCGGGGATCTACGTCAGTTCTATAACGAGAAGGAGGCCATGCGTACTTACATAATCGCAGCTCTTAGAGCAGTTGAACCGGATATCAACGACTATGAGCTCGATGAGACATACCAAGACACCTGGCTTTCGGTTAGGTATCCCGGGATAGGCCTTTCTAGGAACACTGTCAGTGAGCACATATCCCAACTCGGAAGGACATGCTCCAGGATATCCAGGTTCATGGTACTTCGTGCAGAGCGCACACGGGCCGACCACCACATAGTGGTGGACGGCACACTGAAATCCGACGAAAGCATCGTCAACACATTCTCGGACTACTCCAGGAAGGCTCTGAAGAAGGGCACAAGAGACATCTCTGTCATTTACGCGTACGATGTGGAGACAGGAGAACCTATCTGTAGCAAAGCATATCCTGGAAACACGATTGACATCTCCGCCCTGGGAGATTTCATTAGTACCAATCATGTAGACAGGGGGATCATAGTTGCGGACAAAGGGTTCAGTTATCAGGCCGCCAAGAGATCCTTCGATGATCGGAAGGATCTTCATTTTCTCATCCCTCTGAAGAGGGATGCGAAGGTCATATCGGAATTCAAGATGTATGACTACAACTCATCCGTTCCTGGATCCGATGGGTTGGCTTGTAGGAAGGAACGCATGTTCGATGGAAAATTCCTGTACTCCTTCAGAGATCCATATAGAGCAATGGAAGAGGAGAAAACATGGATGGCCGGCAAAGAAGATATCGATCCGTCGGAATTGAGCGAACTCCGCAAGGAGTTCGGCTCCATAGTGTTCATTTCGGATGTGGATATGGACCCAGCCATCGCATACGAGGCTTATGATGAGAGGTGGGAGATCGAGGTCATGTTCATGTTCTACAAGGACATTCTCAAGTTTGATCAGACCAGAGTCCATGATGACTGGTCTGTGATCGGCACGGAGTTCATCAACTTCCTATCTGTTCTGATGACCTATAAGATGAGGAAAGCTTTCGACAGGATCCCTGAGCTCAAAGGCGTTCCGTACAACCATATTCTTAAGAAACTCCGCAGGGCATCCATGATGATGGATGCCAACGGAGATTGGCTTATCCGTAAGATTACAGATGCAGACCGTAAGATCCTGACGGATCTTGGTTTGATTCCAAGGGTAATCGATGTGAAGAGTCCAAGAGGAAGACCGAGGAAAGAACCGTCAGAACCCAAGCCGAAAAGACCTAGGGGCAGACCTCGGAAGAATCCTTTGCTGGTGAGCGAGAGTTAAGGGTATAGTGTTTCGATTTGTGAAACCGTTAATCATTGTTCAGATCTTTTCTGGATATTGTTTTCCACCGGAGAGGTCACTGCTGCTGGGCGGAGAATTCAGCCAACATCCCCCTGAGTATCCTTGCTAATATTAAGGCATCCTCAGGAGAGATGGGTATGCATGTGGCGACGGAGCCGGGAACGGAAAGGGCCCTTTCTCTCAGGTCCATCCCCTTTTCGGTGACAGATACCGTCAGGACCCTTTCATCATCCCGGTCGCGGCTGCGTTCC
>JAFSYZ010000144.1 GCA_017455785.1 Candidatus Methanomethylophilaceae archaeon | reverse complement strand
ACTATCCTGTGGTCCCCTCCGAACAGCATGCGGCAGAGGTGCGGTATGACCAGTCCCACGAATCCTATGATTCCGCAGAATGCGACACAGAACGATGCCAATATCGATGACAGCACTAGTATGATCGCGTTGAACTTCTTCGTATTGAGTCCCATCTGCCTCGCCTGGTTATCACCGAGGAGGACCAGGTTCAGTTCCTTTGAGTATTTCATTATCATTACGGAGAGTATGACTGCAGGTATCAGAACACAGACGGTCTGTGTGAGGTTGATCTGCGAGAACGAACCGAACAGCCACAGAAGTGTGTTGGAAACGGCATGTCCTGAGAACAGGATCATCACCGTCTGAATGGCGCCGAACACGAGTCCGATGACCACTCCGGACAGCACATATGCATTGGTGGTGGCACCTGCACGGTTTGCCAACAGCATCGTCAGTCCGAATGCCAGAAGACCTCCGAATATGGCTGATATGGCGACAAGGAACGGTGAATGTGCCGATATGAGTCCGAAGAATGTGAATCCGAATGCTATGGAAGCTATGGCGAATGTTCCTGCACCCGAGGATACACCCATTATGTACGGGTCCACCAGAGGGTTTCTGATGACCGCCTGATATCCAGCACCTGCGATGGAGAGTCCCATTCCCACTGCTATGGCGGCGAGTGCTCTCGGCATGCGCGAGCTGAACACGGTCACTTCGCTGTTGGTGAGGTTGCTGCCTCCTTTGCCGATGGCAGAGAAGAGGTTGCTGAAGGCCTCTACGGGATTCATCGCTCCGTTGGGGCCTATGCATAATGCGAGCACGAACATGATGAGTGTGAGTGTGATACCGATGGCTAGAATCATCTTTGACAGGTGTCTCTTCTGTCCGATATGTGTCTCACTTTTTCCGTTGAGGAATCCCCTGATCTTCAGTATTATCGGGTTCCCATCAGCCATCGTACTTCCCCCTGCTTCTTATGAGTAGATATGCAAACACCGGGACACCTATGATGGTGGTCACAGCACCTACCGGCAACTCGAATCCAGTTACAAGTACACGTGACAGCAGATCGGCCAGTATCATAAGCGATCCGCCGAACGCCATCGTTACGGGCAGCATGAGGCGGTGGTCCCCTCCCATGATCATCCTTGCCACATGGGGGACGACAAGCCCAACGAATCCGATGATTCCGCAGAATGCCACACAGAACGCTGTGAGCACGGATGCGGCTATGAGCATGAATCTGTCGAACCTCTTCGCATTGAGTCCCATCTGCCTGGCCTGATCCTCACCGAGAAGGACCAGGTTCAGTTCCTTTGCCCAGATCAGCGGAATTATGGATAGTGCAAGACAGGGGATCAGGACAAGCCAGAGTTTATCCCAGGTTATGGATGTGAAGGACCCGTAAAGCCATGACAATGCATGTGCGACCTTCGTTCCTGACTGAATCATCAATATCGACTGTATCGCAGAGAATACAAGACCTACGACGATACCTGCAAGGACGAAGTTGATCGATTTTCCTCCTGTCTTCTCTGCCATCAGGAGTGTGCATCCGAATGCGAACAGGCCGCCGACGATGGCTGCTATGGCGGTTAGATAGATGTTCTGCGATGAGAACAGCCCGAAGAATGTGAAATCAGCTACCAGAACGGCCACGGCGAATGTTCCAGCACCGGATGAAACACCCATGATGTAAGGTTCCACCAGCGGATTCTTGATCACGGCCTGATACATCGCACCTGCTACTGACAGTCCGATACCTACAGCGATAGTGGCGAGGGCGCGGGGAAGCCTCTGGTTGTAGATGAGCATCTCTTCATAGGTGAGGCCGTGACCGCCTTTACTGATCGACGATACAACGGCAGACAATGCTTCGCCAACGCTCAGGTTGGTATTGGAACCAATGCACAATGAAAGGATCGCAAGAGCTAAAGTGACGAGTATGCCGAATATGGTTACCGCATGCAGTTTACGCTTACTCTTGGTGTTGTGTGAATAGTTCTCACCGAAGAAGTAGATCATTATGCGGTCGCGCAGTTCTGAGAAAGGTTTCTCCCATTTCAATAAGAACTTGAGTGCTGCCCAGATGATTATCAGCAATGCAATGAGGACTCCGAATATGATGAGGAGGATCATCCAGAGCGGTGTGGGTTCTTTGTATACAGGGGGCGTGTATTGATCCAGTTTGGATCCGGTGAATGCCGAGACTCCGTTGTCATCGCTGCGGATGATATATCCGTCTACAACGGTAACTATGGCCATAGCATACCACCTGTTGTCGAAAGCGTATTTGCCGACAATCTCTCCGTTGACATTGACTTCGAACAGTTCGTGGGACGAATATGTCGAGATATACATCGATTCATTGTTGACAAGAACCGGTGTGGCATGCGTCTCCTGGAGGTACCCGATGACTTTGTTTATCTTTGTCGCATTCCCATCAGTATCGATTTTGAATATTCCCTTGCCTGTTGCCAAGAATACTCCTGAGAAATCGTCTGTGACATAACGGGTCGTTGCGTTACAGGTCTGTCCAATATCTGCCGGGTCGCCCATGAAATCTTTGATTTTTGTAAGGGTGTTCGTGCTTGTCTCAAATTTATAGATCATCAGGCTTGATGAAGTGGAGCTCATGCCTTGGCCGTCTGAATATGTCGTGAATATGTAGTATCCATCAGCATAGCGGACAGGCAGCGGGACGTTACAACATCCGATCTTATACTCCATCTTTGTATCCCAAACCTGGTATACGATCTCCTTGTGAATCAGGGCCCCGGTTTCCCTGTTGAGTATGTACATGCACCCATCGTAGGTTCCGGCGAATACGTAATCGTCGATGACGGTCAGGGGTGTGTAATATGCCTCTCCTTCAGTCTGATAGGACCATATCAGGTTCAGATCCTTGTCGAGACAATACACCATTCCGTTGTGACTTTTGAAGAAAAGACAGCCCGAATCGAAAACGATTGCAGTGGCACCTCTCCCGTAAGATGCATGGAAATCGAGAGGAGTCGTCACTTCAGGCAGGTCCACACTGATTACATTAGCATTACCTGGGCCCGGACCATCATGTATATCGAATGCGAAGATCTGTCCGCCGACCGGACTGGTTCCGCTTGTTGTGGGGACGTAAACCTTATTGCCTGCGATCATCGGGCAAGCCATCTCGATCTGTGCCGAGTTGTAAAGGAACTCCCAGATGACGTCCCCGTTCTTTATGTCATATGCAGAGATTTTCCCGCCTGTCTTTACGATTGCCATGCCGTCTGCGAAGAGTGTCCCTCCGTAGCAGCCTGCCCTGCTCATGGCTGAACCGTCCCCATGGGTGTCCCATGTAGGGACAGTGGCAGTACTTGTATCTTCGACGGTTTGATTGACGCTGTTCTGTGAATCTCCGGCGAACATGGTCCAAACGGATTTGTAGTCAGGATTGGCCGTAGGGGTCATTCCATCCGGATAGAATCCGATCGCCAGTTTGTGCATGGAATACGACGAGTCGTATTCTGATGGGTCGACAACATTCCATCTTGAGGTGTTATTGCTCCAAGAGTAGATGTTCCAATGACTGGTAACAGTATTCCCCGTTGTTCCTGGAGCAGACATGGTTCCGCCCAAGTCGGCGCCACCAGTCGAACGTGATACGAGCCCATCAATGTCGATGACGCTTCCTGAGATGGTTATGGAGTGGCCGGCATCAGTGACAGATTTGATGACCGTGGCCGATATTGTT
>JAFSYZ010000143.1 GCA_017455785.1 Candidatus Methanomethylophilaceae archaeon | reverse complement strand
TCTATGCAAGTTCACCTCTGTGGACAAGTTGGAGCTCATCCTTCCGGACAGACCATCGTTCCACTCATTGGACCTGTCGGTGGATCAGAATAAGGACATAAAAAAGATAGAAGGAAGTGAATGATCGGCGGGTTTCCCCGCCGCTGTATTCACTTCTTGAATGTTTTGGGGTACTCATAGAATGCTTTCATCGCAAGGTACAGCATGAGTACGTCCGCTTTCGCAGTGACCTCGAAGGGCGTGTGCATCGACAACACCGGCACACCGAAATCCACGGTGTCGATGTTGTGCTGCGAGATGTACATCGCGACGGTACCTCCGCCTCCGTTGTCCACCCTTCCCAATTCGCCGATCTGCCACATGATGCCGTTCTCATCCAATATCTTGCGGATGAATGCCATCATCTCCGCAGATGCGTCGTTTGTGGAGTACTTTCCTCCTCCACCGCCGTACTTCGAGATCGAGGGGCCGTGGTTGAGATAGGAACAATTCGTGCGTTCATAGTTCTCACCGAATGCAGGGTCGTAGGCTGAGTTCACATCACATGAGATGCACAGTGATTTGGCCAACACCTTCCTGAGCTCAGCACCGTATGTGGTCGCCATATCCTCGATGAAATCGATGAGGAACATGGAGTTCAGTCCTGTCGGGCCGTCAGATCCCGTCTCCTCCTTATCGGCAAGGACGGTGACCGTTGTGTATTCCGGATCCTTACAATCAATTTCGGCCATTATGTTGCAGTATGCGCACACACTGTCATCCTGACCGTAGGCACCGATCATAGATCTATCTAATCCCACATCCACCGGGGCGAATGCCGGTACAGCGCACAGTTCTGCTGAAAGGAAATCCGCTTCTGTAATGCCATATCTCTCGAACAGGATGTTGGCGATGTTCAGTTTAACCTTCTGTGAGACCTCATCATCATTGAAGGGCCAGCTTCCGACGAGGATGTTCAGCTGTTCTCCGGTGATGACCTCCGAAGCTGTTTTCTTCATTTGATCTCTTGCCAGATGGGGCAGGAGGTCCGTGACACAGAATACGGGGTCCTCTGCGGATTCTCCGATGACCACTTTGATGTTTTTGCCGCTTTTTAGGGTAACGACACCATGGAGTGACAGCGGTACGGTGGACCACTGGTACTTCTTGATTCCTCCATAGTAGTGTGTCTTCATGAATGCCATCTCAGTATCCTCGAACAGGGGCACGGGTTTGAAGTCGAGTCTCGGACTGTCGATATGGCTCGCTCCGATCCTTACGCCTTCGGAGATGTCCTTCTTTCCGATCGTGACCATTATGAGGTTCTTGCCGCGGTTGTTGAAGAAGAGCTTGGAACCTGCAGGATATTTCTTACCTGAGACGTATTCCTTGTATCCGTTCCTTTTGAGCAACGGTATAGTGTAATCGACCACTTCGCGTTCGGTCTTGCTCTTAAGGAATTCCTTGTATCCTTCGCAGAACTCTGTGGACTCCTTGAAGAAATCCTTCTTCTCCAGACCGATGGATTTGGGTTTGAACAGGAGTTTCTCCTCCAGTTTCTTTCCCTTGGATTTGGTCTTCTCTGCCATCCTTATCACTACTGATGTGTATATTGCGCTAATATATATGGAATCGGACAGGTCAATGAATAACATCAAGAATGGGTGCAAACCGATTTATCCTTCTCTTGCGGTCACGGGTACATGGGTTCCTCGAAGGGTTTCGCACTGTTGGCCGCATCGATCATACTGGTCGCCGGTCTCGCTTGTATCTATGTCTACAAGGCCGCATCGGAGAATGACGATGTGCTGCCGGATTCCCATTACACCTATTCGTTCACCGACGGGTTCGTGTCCACGGATGTGGACGGGCATGAGATCCTTGAGGGATTCGATGTATCTGGCACATCTAGGATCGATACCTACTTCAGGACCAGCGACACGATCTACGGGGTGGTGAAGTTCAGCGTCCTGTCGGTCGGCGAGTACAGCATGGAAAGGGAGATCACCTGCGGGTGGTACTTCGATGACAGGATGGGTGACAAGGATGTCCCGGTGTCCGGAAAGGAGGTCATCGATACCGTTGATGGAGAGAAGGAATGCATCGTTTACACGGAGGATGTCAGGAGTCTTGGCGGATTCGGGATCAAGTTCTTCGTGGACAGGGATTCATGCGTCATCTATCGTATCATAACCGTTGTACTCGGGATCTACTATGACGATGAGGGGAATCCAATGGGAATCCCTTATACCACATTGACCTTCGATCTGACCGATTATTCCGTACAGAAGGGCAGATACATGCCACAGCATCCCGTACAGGTTGCGGAATATGATGCTGAAGGGACGTATTATTACAGTTATATGGGTTCGGTACTGGTCGACATCGATACCGTAGGTAAGATGAGCATCACCAGATTGGGCACGTTCGACGAAGGGAGAGGTGTCGCGTATCGGTACGTTGCCGCCATGAGTTCACCCGAGGTCTCATACACACTAACGAAGTATGTGATGGTCCATGACGGAGTGCCCATCGATTCTACACCCATCGAAGATGGTTGGATGGTGAACGAATCTGCTGATGCGTACTATCAGGGTTATTCGTTGACACAGACCGTAAGCAATGTGCTGATCTCACATGAAGGTTTCCTGGAGATGGGGAATGTGAACAAGATACACACCTTCATAGATGACACAGAGATCACCATGACCATCCTGTCGGCTTCTACTAAATAAAGGTCTTCGACTTGGTTTCTTCTTTAACCCTGGGGCCATCCTGGCTCAGATGGCTCCAGGTAGTGCCGATATTAACCTGTTTTTCGGAGATGGAGGGGGATATGCTCCCCCTCAGTCCTCCGCATTCGGATCCGCGTCGAAGTTATAGATCGCGGAGGATTCGACCCTGTCGTTAGGGATGGTGATGACCTGGTTCTTCTCCTCGTTGGTGAACTCGGTGTACATGAGTTTGACCTTCTTGACGATGAACTTGTCCCCGCTGATCTTCACGCGGTCCCCTCTGCGGAAACGCTTAGTCAACAGCAAAGAGATTCCGCTGAAGAACTGGGCCAGGACACTCCTCGCTCCCATCGTTATACCCAATGTGATCAGACCGGCACTCACCAGTACTCCCTGGAGATTGAATCCGTATATGTACATCAGTGAACCGACGGCCAACACACTGATTATGATCTTTCCGACGGCGCCGAATACCGGCAAAAGGGAGGTATCCAGTACCGAATCGTCATCCTTTTCGTATTCGTACAGGAGGTTCTCCGCAATGTAGATGTAGATCTTCCAGATGGCGAACGATGCCGTCACCACGACGAATGTCATGGTCAGCCTGAATGCGAGATCGAGGGTGGTGGCATCCGCGCCCAGTATGACCAATCCGGGATTGGTCATGACTATGCCGATCGATACGGTCACAAGTGATGTCAGTATCCTTTCGAATTTCTTCTTGTCATCTTTTTCCGTCATATGGTCGAAATAGTCCGCAAGTCTCGGTACGATCAGTATGCAGACCAGATACGACAACAGAACGTAGGCGATGATGGTCACTATGAATGGTGTGACCGAAGTGTTGAAGGGTTCCGGTAGGTTGTTGTCTATGATACCGAAGAATTTGTTGTAGGCTCCTTCCGAATCAAAATCCGAGATCACGCGTACATTGAAATTGATGACCTCGACCGTGGAGACATTGTCCGGCAGTTCTGTCAGTGTTATCTCCATCTTGAGATTTGCATTATCCATCGAGTTGCAGGTCATATCAACAGCGATCGAGAATGTCAAACGGGTCATTCCCTTCGCCTTGACCATGGTGGTCCCCGGGACTGATGAGAATTGGACCTCGTCCACGGAGGAACGTGTTATGAATTGAACATCGAGGTCCTTGTCAAATTTGTTGTATATGTACAATGAGGATTCGATGGTCTCCCCGTTACCCATATCGATATTCACATCCTGCTTGTGATCCGAATCATAGTATCCGGCGATGACTATGCTGTAATCATTCTGGCTGATCGCATCGGTCTCATTCGAGGCGATCGGAGCCACAACTATGATTGTCATCAGGGCTATCGCGATGGCAATCAGTATTCTTCTGTTCATGGAGGCGTATATTAAGTTTCGACAGAAAAAACTGGTGCTCCAAGTTCTAAGGTGGATGGCCCATGTTGATACGGCATGATCTTCGGCATCAAGGAGTTCTACGAGATGCTGGAGAACAGGCCAGATGATACCGGGATGGATCCGGATCTGGTGCAGAAGGTACGTTTCGATGTTTCCAGATCGATAGCCGTGAGGCTCCGCAAAGAGAAAGGCATGTCCAGGGCGGATGTGGCGAATCTGTTCGGGGTTCGGAGAACACCATAACAAACTGGACTAACGCCGCCAAGAGGAACGGCGACACGTGAAACTTCTTCAGGGGCCCGACGGCTAGCGGTTGGCCACGGACCCCCTTCTCCAAGACCTGAGGGTCAAAGGGTTCCCGGGGCAACCCCTCGGAATGCGGGGGATTAGATAGATATACACGCGCCGCGCAAGGCAGCCGATTTGTTTGTTGTACCTATGACTGGCCGTCGGATAACATAACAACTGACGATCCCTGCATCTCAGCTTAACGTCCGGTAAGGGAAACGCTGAATACCCCTTACATCTCAACGTTTGATGGAATCGGCGATGGGAACAAACGCTCTCGGGGGAATCCGGAGACGCATGCCATCAAAGAGGGGGTATGACATGGACTACATAGAGGATTATCTGACGCATTTGGAGAGAAGGAACAGGGCACCTACCACCATCGAGCATTACAGATTCGTCATAGGAAGGTGCCTGGGCATCCTGGCGGACAATGGGATGTCCGCGGTGCCGGAGGAGATAGGGGAGGAATCCATAGCTCTTCTCATGTCTGTCCTCGAAATGAGCGAGAACACCATGAAGAACACGATGAACATCATCGGGAGGTTCTGCGAATACTGCACGGGACGGAATCCCGTGAAGAGGATGGATATCCTATGGAACAGGGATGAGGTCACGAGGAAGTTCATCGACAAGGGCGAGTTTAACAGGCTTCTGGACAATGCCGATCCGTCGGAGAGGATGGTACTGATATTAGGCGCATACATGGGATTGAGGAGGAAGGAGATCGGGGCGATAAGGCTGGGCGACATAAGCATCAACAGGATCAGGGTCTCGGGCAAAGGGCACGGGAAGAGCGGATTGATTGTTCAACAGCCGATGCCGGAGCTTGTCAGGAACGAGATAGAAAGATACCTGGCATGGAGGCTGCAATATGCGGAGGATGGGGAGGACCATCTGATTATCATGGTGTCCGAGCACGGAGCGATACCGATGCACAGGCACCTGCCGGCCATGTCGAACAGGATCTCAAGGCTGGGCAGGAGACTGGGCATCGAGGTGTCCTGTCATTCATTAAGGAGGCTGTACTGCTCCACATTGGCTGAATGCGGATGCCCCCTGGAGACGATAAAACATCTCATGAGGCACTCCGATATCAATACCACACTTGAATGCTACATCAGGCCCAGCGACCTGAGGGCGGACGAATGGACGGAGATCTGCTGCGAGGAGCTGTCGGAGCATATCAATGAGGATTCCGACGATTATACAGGCTTCGGATGGTTGGACAAGGTGCCTGTGATGGTTACACCTGAAGACGGCGGAGATGGTAAATTTCCTGAGAACAACAAAGAAGAAATCGAGGGCGGAG
>JAFSYZ010000142.1 GCA_017455785.1 Candidatus Methanomethylophilaceae archaeon | reverse complement strand
GGTTTCCCCATAGGCGGAGTGGCAGCGGTGGATGCCAATTCCGGATCCATATCGCCTGGAGGGATAGGTTTCGACATCAACTGCGGCGTACGTACCATCAGGACCGATCTGACCCTCAAAGATATCGAAGGTAGGACCGGCAAACTGATGGATGCCCTGTACAAGAACGTACCATCAGGATTGGGTTCCAAAGGATTGACGAGAGTGAACATGCAGGTCATCGACGAAATCCTGGAGAACGGTTCACGCTGGGCTGTAGAGAACGGATACGGTTGGGAGAGGGACCTCGAGGTCACCGAAGAATGCGGTAAGATGGAATCCGCGGACCCGTCCAAGGTCAGCGATAAGGCAAGAAAGAGAGGGATACCGCAGCTGGGATCCCTTGGTTCCGGGAACCACTTCCTGGAGATAGACGTGGTGGACCAGGTCTTCGATGAGGATGTCGCCAAGGTCTTCGGACTGAAGGAAGGACAGATCACCATCACCGTACACTGCGGATCCAGAGGATGCGGACATCAGATTGCCACCGATTATCTTCAAAGCATGGAGACCTACATCAAGGACAACTCGGTCAAACTTCCCGACAGACAGTTGGCATGCGCACCGTTGGACTCACGTCTCGGTGAGGATTATTTCAAGGCGATGTCATGCGGAGCCAACTTCGCATGGGCGAACCGTCAGATGATCACACATTGGATAAGGGAATCCTTCGAGTCCGTGATGGGCCAATCAGCTGAGAGCATGGGAATGGATGTTGTGTACGATGTGGCGCACAACATAGCCAAGATGGAACGCCACGATGTCGACGGACACGGGATGGATGTCCTCGTCCACAGGAAAGGAGCGACAAGGGCGTTCGCCGCAGGTAATAAGGAGATTACGCAGATGTACCGCTCAGTCGGACAGCCTGTGATAATACCAGGGGACATGTGCACTGGCACATATATCCTCGTAGGTAAAGAAGGCGCAATGAAAGAGACCTTCGGTTCCTCATGTCACGGTGCAGGCAGGATGATGTCCCGCAAGTCCGCCGTGCAATCGATAACTGCGGAATCCATCAAAGAGAGGATGTCCGATAACGATATCTGTCTGAGAGCAGGGTCCGATGAGGGACTTGTCGAGGAAGCACCTCAGGCTTACAAGGACGTGAGCCGTGTGGTCTCCGTGGTTTGTGATTCCGGTCTGACCGGGAAAGTAGTCAGGATGAGACCCATCGGTGTGGTCAAAGGGTGAGATCGTCTATACCGATCACACTCTTCGCCGCTTTACGGACGATCTCCTCCTTACCCTTAGGAGCGGAGATCATAACAGCGAAATCGAACGGCATCCTGCTCTGAAGGGACCTCGCTAACGGCGAGATGGATGCCAAGGACCTGACCCTTCCGTTATCCAATATCAGGACATCGGTCTTTCCGATCTTCAGACTGGACAGCAGCATTTGTTTAGGCTGTACATCGGCCACCACTTCAGACCTGTCGATACCTGCACGTCTGGCTATCTGTTCTTCGAGTGTCCTTCTGCCCTCGTTACCGGAGTATCTCAGCAACTCTGAGATATCATCTTCCGATATCGAACCGTGATACAGGGAATATGCCTTCTTGTAGATCCTGCGGTAGATGAGGTCCCTGGTCATGGATGATGCCTTGCCTCCGCACGAGATCAATTTGGCGATAAGATCGGCATCCGTCATCAGGTGAAGCTCGGACATGTCCTCGCCCTGCTCCATCGCCTCTTCCACGGCTTTCACCATCATCAGCTCCACCGCACGGACGGTCCTGTGATAATACACCGCGGAGTGCATAAGGATACGCGAGACCATCAGTCCCTCGGCCGCGACTATACCACCTTTCCTGAGCACCATCTTGTCATTATACCTGATCATCTGGCTCAACAACCTGTCCATGTCTATGGTGCCATGTGTGACGCCTGTGTAATGTGAATCCCTGAGGAGATAATCCATCTGGTCCGAATCCACCGGGCCGTGTATGATCTGATGGAGATAATCCTTGGATGAGAAGTACGAATCTCCGTCCTGTGAATGTAATCCGCCCATATCCGAACGCGGATACGCTATGAGGTCGCAGACCTGTTCCGCCGATACACCGTTATCCTCCAACAGCTGTGAGATGGGTTC
>JAFSYZ010000141.1 GCA_017455785.1 Candidatus Methanomethylophilaceae archaeon | reverse complement strand
GATGTGATCTGTACGGTGTGCTCCTCATCTGCGTAGAACTCGATGTTCCTCCAGGAGTCTCCTCCGGACAGCACGTATGTGGGTGCTCCGAAGGGTGCTGTGATGGTCACTGTGAACTCAAGGACAGCGTTCTTGAATCCCTTGTTGACATCGGTCATGGATGTGAGCTCGAGCTCGATCTCAGCGAGTCCGGGTTCGGGATCCTTCTCTCCGCCGCATACGGACATGTTGAATGTGTTGGTGTATCCGGGTGTGAGGTGCGGTGCAGCTGTTGCGGAGTATGCGACGTCATCGTTGGATACCTCTGCGAAGAAGACGTATGAACTCTCTGCGGGTATGATGATGTCGTATGTACCGTTGGTGATGGGGTACTCCCTCTCGCCGTTGACGATGAGTGTACCGTCAGCTGCGAATCCGACGTATCCCTTGGCCTTGATCGCTTCGCTCATTATGATGTAGTACACTGTCTCAGGCTCATCGACGGTCAGGTCCACGTCCACATATGCGACCTTGGAGCTGTCCTCGTTGAGTGCCTTCACTGTGTACACGTGTCCGGACTTGAAGTAGTACGACTTGTTCTCCTCGACTGCCTCGTATGCACCGTCATCATCATCAGCTGTGATGGTGAGTGTGATTCCATCCTCTACGGTGAAGTCGATGGTCTCGTACTTGACGGCCTTGTCACCGAGGACGATGGTCATCTCCTTGGCGGGCTCGACGGCTACGGTTCCTGAGAAGTAGTAACCGTTCGCCTTGCTTGCCTTCACGGTGAGTGATGTTGATGTGACATCGAAGTCCTTCTCCTCGTCTACGTCCAACTCCACATCGTTGACGATGATCTTAAAGGGGTTGCCGTTGGTGATCTTGATCGAATCCACATCGGTGGTGAAGTTGCCTGCTGACTCGAGTGTCTTGGTGTACACCTTGAATCCTTCCTCACCCTCGTAGTAGTAGACACCACCCTCGGTCAGGTTGGATGTGATTGTGTATGTCGCATCGGAGGGCACGAGGAACTTGTATGCACCGTCGGTACCGCTGACAACGTTGAGCTTGTAGACCGCATCGCCCGACCTGACAGTCACATCGAGAGGCAGGTAGGTGAGCTTGTAGCTGGATGAGTACCAGTATGTGTAACCGCTTACCGTGGTGGATGATGCAAGGACGAAGTTCTTGCCTGTGTTGTCGCCGCCGACAGATATGTTGACCGTGCCGTAGTAGACACTGGATCCGTCTGTTGCGTATACGTTGTATGTGTCTGCGGGCAGAAGGACAGAGTAACCGTCCTCGCCGCTGTTGACGATGACCATCTTCGCTGCATCATCCTGATCGATGAATGCGACCCATCCGGATGTTCCGGTGGTTGCTGACTCGGATGAGAGGATCTTACCTGATACCATGTAACCGACTGTCGCCTCGTACTCATCCGCGGTGGTTCCGAAGTAGACGGTGCTGCCGTCGGTGAAGCCTCCTGCGGTGTAGACACCGAATGCGGGTGTGGCTGCGGTTCCTGCGGGGTACTGCATGTACTCACCGTAGTATGCCGACTGGTAACCGAATGCGGTGATCAGTCCGGTGCCTGACAGGGTGACCGGGACCTCGGCCGTGGTGGCCTTGATGGCTGTGATGGATGCTGTCTCCTCCTTGTCCGCCTCGATTGTGAGTGCGGCCGCGTTGGTGGAGTATCCCTCTGTGACGATGGAGTACATGTATGTGCCGGGTGCGACGTTGATGACTGTCACACCGTTAACATCCGTCTCATCGCTGACGAATCCGAGTCCGTTACTGGTCGTGAGGGCAACCTTGATTCCCTCCATGACGTTACCTGCTTCATCCTTTACTGTGACGGTGACCTTCGCGCTCTTGAGATCGATGCTGAGTCCGTTGTTCTCGCCGACCACTGTGAGGTAGGTCTTGGTTGCGAGAGCGGTCTTTCCTGATGCATCGTAGATCGTGATATCGTATGTATCAGGGACGATATCGGCGAAGGTGAAGTCGTTGGATGTGACGGTAAGGTCGTATGAGTTGCCTGTGGTCTGTCCTACCATCTTGATCAGTGCACTTGTGATGTCTACCTCGCCTGAATCGATGATACCTGTGAGCGATGTCTCGGGTATGTAGAGGTCGGGCAAGAGCTGGCCGCTGGTGTAGTTGATGGTGGAGATCGGTGTTCCGCCTGAAGCGGATGTGGTTCCGATACTGTATGTGATGGTGGATGCTCCGTATGTCATGACGGTGTAGTCTCCGAACTCGTCCGTGAAGACGGTAGAGCGCTGGAGTCCGTTGGCATCGGTGACTGCGACACGGACGTTCTTAACCGGATCGCCGTCAGCTGAAAGGACAGTACCGCTGACTGCTGTACCTGTTGTGGAGTTGACATACTTGAGGAACACAGGGTAACCTGCGAGGTAGTTGATCAGTCCGCCCTCGGCCTCCTGCTTTGCGATGGCCTCGTTGTACAGCATCTTCTCCCATCCGTCGGATGAGAGCGTCGCATCCTTGGATGCGTTGTAGCTGACGTAGCAGTGATCGTAGTCGACCTCGAAGCTTCCGAGTCCGTATCCGGGCGTTGCCTTGTAGGTACCGTCGGAGAGCATCAGGTTCTGCATGTAACTGTGGATGTCGTATGTTCCGGTGAGACCTGCCTCTGCCGGTGACATTCCGATGTATGCCCTCCAGAGAAGGGTGTTGTACATCGCATCGGTGTATGAGTATGTACCTGTGTAGTACTGAGTATAATAATCTGTCGCCAGGAACTGTGCGACCGTACCGTAGGAATCGCTGAACGCGTATCCGTTGATGTAGGACATCGTAGCGAATATGGAGCTGTATCCGTAGTACAGAGGGAACATGCTTCCGGAGACCATGATGTATGTGACATCCTTGGATGTGGCGTTCTCGACGGCCTCGTACATCCTTGAGATGTTGTATGAAGAGTATGTCTCTGTGAGATAGTTGATTCCGCGGAGATAGATTATGTTCTCATCAGACACACTTGTGCGGAGGATACCGTATTCGGCACTGTTACCGAGGACGGCTTCCCTGTCTTCATCCGTGACGACCTCCAGGATCGTCTTGAATTCATCGAACTCTGCTTCGGACATCACAGTCTTCAGTGCGGTCTTGGATGCGTCGACCCCGTTGTATTTCACGAGGTAGATGAGCATGGCCGCAACGGATGAACCGTCCGAACCGTTCGACAGGAGGATGTTGGACATAGCGGTGGATCCGCCTCCCAATGTGTTGGTGATGACATCGAAGCCACCGAATGTGGCTGCGTCATAAGTATAATCTATCCATGTGACGAGTGCCCCGTCCTTTTCCTCATCGGAATAGGTCTTGAAGACATCGTTCATGATCCAATCGGAATCTGTCTTAACGTAATAACCGATAGCACCTGCGTTGAGCGGGTTGTCCCTATCGTTGTTGGCTGTACCCGCATCGAGTGCGTACATGACGTTGGGAACTCCGATAAGGAGGACGACGCACAGGACGGTGATGAAAGGCAGAGGCTTGAAGATCTTCTTCCAGATGGTCTTGATGTTCTGACCCCTGAAGGAATTCCTGTATTCCATGAGGTCGACCCTCTCGAAGACCCAAACCAGTACGGCCGCGAAACCGACTGCGAATGTGGGTGCGAAGATCACTGCGTAGTCGTTGTCACCTGTGACAGCGAACAGCATGCCTGCGATCATCCATACGAGCACAGAGATGTATGTAGCGGAACCGATGTTCTTCCCGATCTTGAACAGCCTGTAGACGACCATCATGAATCCGAACCAAAGGGTGAAGAATCCGAAGTTGGTCGCGACCATCGAGAACGAGATCGAATTGGATATGAGTTCATCATATCCCTCGGTGTAGAAGTTGACACCGGTGAGCATCATGTTGAAGTACTGCGGTACTGCGAGAGCCATTGCGACGAATACCGCGATGACTGCGATAACGTACACCGGCACGGTGATCGTCCATGGGACCTTCTGCAATGCCGCGAAGGACATACAGAACACTACGCCCAATACAGCGCAGAGTACGATACCGATGTATCCGTTGAGCATTCCGACCGCTGCGAAGTATGCGGCACCTGCGATGGCACCACAGAGGATCGGTACCGAGAAGAACATGGCCACACGGACTGCATCAACGGATCTGAAGCGGTTGATGAGAACGAGGGTCGCCATGCACAATACGGTGACGACGATGAGCGGGCGGATGTTCGCGTAGGAGAGAGCGATGATTGCGAAGAAGATACCCGAGATGTACGAGTACTTCATGGGGCTCTTTCCTTCCTCAGGGTTCTCCAGGAGCTTGACGCCCTTGTACATGAAGTAGAAGAGGAACAAGGCGAGGAACGCGATGATTGCAATGTCGGTTCCATTGGAGAAGACCGTCTGACTGATCACGATCGGACACAGTGCAAGGAACAATGCTGCCAGGTATCCGGCCTTTTTGCTTCCGAGGATGTCCCTTGCGAGAAGGTACATGGGAATGCAGGCGAGGGTCCCGAATAATACAGAGGACCATCCGAGTGCTGCTCCTGCCGCTGCCGTGGCGTCCATTCCGACCGCCTTGAATATGAAAGCGAACAATGAGAGCACGAGATCAATGAGTGGAGGGTTCGTGCTTGCGGTTCCGAACGGATAATGGATAGCTCCGTCAGCACCGAATATCGTACCTGCAGTCAGAACTTCTGTGATAGTGTGCAGATGTTCTGAAGCACTCGTGCCTCCTGAAAGCGCGTAACCGCTTCCGGCAGACAGACCATATGCGAACACGAACCTGATGACGAACGCCAATACCAGGATCGCGGCAATGATCAGCGAGTGCTGGTTTTTCTTAAACCAACCACCCTCTTCCTTTTTAGGTTCGGGTGTGTCCCCAGTAGTTTGGGGATCGCTCGTTTTTTTGCCGAATTTTAACATTCTATATTCTCCGCTATGTAGAATAGAGGCACGATTGTGCAATTAATATTTATAGATTCCACGTTGCGCGCGTAATAATATAATAAAATAAGGAAGGAGTAACGGAATGATAAGAAAATGGGACGGTCAGATGACCGTCCTGATATCCTCGCAGACCGTACGGGCGACCGCCTTCGGGTCCTCGGAGTTGTAGATCGCCCTTCCTACTATGACATAATCGGCACCTGCCTGTATGGCGGATGAGGCCGAACCTCCCTGTGCACCTACACCAGGAGAGAGGATCTTCTTGTCACCGACGACCGCCCTTATCGCTTTGATGCGGTCCGGACGTGTGGCAGGAGCGATGAATCCCGATGCACCGCATTCCACTCCGAGCTTGGCCATCTCCTCAGCGTGCTGTGCGGTGAACATCTTCGCACCAGGATGGCTCATCTCCGTCACAGCGTAGATCTCGGCTCCGTTGGCCGCTTCCACCGCCGCTCTGAGGGAATCGTCGCCTGTGAAAGCATGCACTATGACGGCGGATGCGCCCCTCTTGACCGCGTTGCTGACTATGAGGGATACCGTGTTTGGTATGTCCGCGACCTTGAAATCGCAGATGACCTCGCTGATATCCGACAGTTTGGTGATCATCTCAGGCCCTGCTGTCAGGACCAGCGGCCAGTTGATCTTGACCGCATCGATGTACTCAGAAACCTTGTCGACGATGGCGAGAGCTTTCTCACCATCCGTCTCGTCCAATGCCAGTACCAGTCTGGTATCCTTCCTCATGTTATCATCCGCATATAGGCGACGAAGCATTATAAACCTCTCAGATGGTAGAGAGGGACATGAGGATCAGACGTCAGGACTGCGGCTCGGCATACATAGGCGAACTGGCAAAGGGATGCGAACACTGTATGGAAGGCAGCAAGATGGTCCTCTTCGTCACCGGAAGATGTGATACTGGGTGTTTCTATTGCCCGGTATCCTTCGAGAGGAAAGGACGTGACGTCGTCTATGCCAACGAGCGCAAGGTCTCCAAGAGGGAGGAGATAATCGAGGAGGCCGAATCCATAGGTGCCACTGGCTCTGGTATAACAGGCGGGGATCCGTTGATGAAGATGGACCGCACCGTCGAGATGATCAGGATGCTGAAGGAGCACTTCGGTCCGGAGCATCACATCCACCTCTACACCTCGACCGTGGACCCGGAGAAGGTGTCCGCTCTGATAGAGGCGGGCCTGGACGAGATCCGTTTCCATCCGCCTGTATCGAAATGGAAGGAAATGGACGGGAGCGGGATGGAGGAGATCGTGAAGATGGACATCGATGTTGGATTCGAGGTCCCTGCGCTCCCAGATCATGAGGAGGATCTATCGGCATTACTGGATTATGCTGTTAAGATCGGTGTCAAATTCGTCAACCTCAACGAATTGGAGTTCTCCGAAAGCAACTGGGACATGATGTCCACACATGACTATGAAGTAAGGGATGAGATCTCCGCCGCCGTCCTCGATTCAGAGGAAGTGGCGATAAGGATGATGAAATCCCATCCCGAGATATCGATACACTTCTGCTCGTCCACTTTCAAGGACGGGGTCCAACTAAGGAAGAGATTGATCAGAAGGGCCGAGAGGGTCGCCAAGGAATACGACGTGGTGACCGAGGACGGCACCCTCCTGAAGGGTCTGATCTACTCCGATGATCTGAACGAAGCTGCTGAGATCCTGAGGACGGAATATGATGTGCCAGATGTCCTGATGTTCATCGATTCCGAGAGGAACAGGATGGAGATCGCCCCCTGGATCGTAGAGGAGATTGCTGAGGAATTACCGTTCAAATGCTACATCGCAGAGGAGTATCCGACCGACGATAGGTTGGAAGTGGAACGTACCCCGCTCAACTGAATATTATAAAAAGGGAAGATGGTTGGAAAAGGTTTGACTCCCTGATCGTGGGGATGAAAGATCAGTCAACGCTGATGCTCTGGATCTCGTGGTGCCTGTTGACGATGTCCCTGGCGATGCGCAGGTTCTTACCCGCTTTACCGATCGCCCTGCCCTTCAACTTGGGGTCCACTGTGACCGTAGCATGCGTGATGTTGCCGCGCTGCTCGATCTCGACCTTCTGGGGATTGTATATGTGGAACACGTTCTTGACGAACTGTGCTGGGTCATCGGAGAACTCCACTACCTGGATGTTCTTTCCGGTCAGGTCCTTGAGCTTTATTACATGCTCTCCCTTCTTCCCTACTGCTGTGTTCCCCTGGTTCTTCTCTACGACGTAGACGAGCTTGTCCTCTGTTTCCATACAGTCGATGACGTTCGTCTTGGTCAGTGACTCAAATAACGAGATGTATCTGAGTGTATCCTCGGTTAGTACGATATCGGCGGACATGTTCTCACAGCGTTAAGATGTTGGAGGTACCCTTGTCGATGACTGCCAATGCAGAAACCGAGAACGGCTTACCACAGAGGGCTCCCAACTCCATGTTGTTACCCTCGTAGACGTGTACCTTCACGCCTATGTCCTCTCCGGTGAGTGCCTTGCTCGGGCAGTTCTTGGAGATTATGATCATCTGTGCCTTTCCGGCCTTTACGGCCTTCTCTGTCTGGTCCACTCCGAACTCCACATGTCCTGTGGTGATCGCAGCTTTCAATGCTTTGCTTATATCTACCATTGTTTTCATCCCCTCTTGGGTGTGTAAATGAGGTTTACGGCACCGGTTCCCAATGTAACCGGCTGACCTACTATGATGTTTTCCGCCACTCCTTCGAGGTTGTCCACCTCTCCGTTCATGGCTGCATGCAGCAAGTGCGGCGCTGTGATTTCGAACGCTGCCCTTGCCAATACACTTGATTTCCTTCCGGATATTCCGTGCCTACCGATGGCCTTGACGTAACCGTCGTTGGTCATAAGGTCGGCGACGAGCATGATGTGCCTGATGTCGACGGTACCTGCGGCTGACAAGGTGTCCCTTCCCTCGTTGATGAGGAGGTTCCTTGCGGCCTCTATTCCGAGGACATCCGCTACTTCCAGGATACTGTTCGTCTTCACCTTGGTGGCGTCGACTCCCTGCACCTTCATGACCTCTTTGAGGTTGCTTCCCTCAGTGATGATCTTCCATGTGGAGCCTTCCTTGCTCAGGACTGCCCTTGAGACACCGTCGATTCCCTTGATCTTGGCTGTCTTCGCTGCATCGAAGATCTGCTGGAGCTTCTTGTATGAGGGCTCGTCGGATGTGATGATTATGTCATATCCTTCGATCTGTACCAGTCCGCGCAGGACCTTGATCTTGTTCAGCCTCTCGTAGATGTCGTCCATGGTGATTCCACGGTCGTCCATCCTGCGTGGGTCAGGTCTGACAATGAGCCTCATGTTGGTGATGTCCGTCTCCAGAGTAGCGACGTTGAGGAGTGTTGTAGTCTCGATCTCATATGAAACATGACGTGCGACGTTCTCGTCCTCCGCTGCGATACCAACTAATGGAACAGTCATCGAAGGTGTACTGGGGACACGCCTGGCATCCACGATCTCGATCAGCCTGGGCAGACCGGATGTGACGTTAACGTTCGCGACTCCAGCGTAGTGGAAGGTACGCATGTTCATCTGGGTACCGGGTTCACCGATTGAGTGTGCTGCCATGATACCGACTGACTCGTTGGGGTCCATGCGGCGCCTCTCGCACATCTCCGCTGCCTTCTCGGTGATCGCTTTGACCTCGTCATCCGTCAGGCCCTTGTCCTGGATACGGCTGGCGATGTCGACGACGACCTTGAGCGGAAGCTCCAGGTTCTCCTTCTCGCAGATGTCGAGGATCTGCTTCTCCGTCTCGGTGTACTCGTGGGGGTTGCTCACAAGCTCCATGTTGACGATCTCGACTTCCTCGACGGTCTCCTTAGGCTTGCTGACGGCCTTGGTGGAAGCACGCTTGGACAGTTTGGAGATGATGTCCGCAGCCTCTTCCGACGGGATACCGAGCTCTTCGAGCTCTGAGACACCCGCATCGGAGATGGCCTTCATGGTGTTGTACTTGGAGAGCAGTTTCTCCACGTTCTCCTCGCTGATACCCCTGGTAAGGAGTGCGTTCATCGTATCCTTTCTTGCCATGATCATTCACCTCCGTCGTAATCGGGTTCGTCCATCTCGAAGTCTGAACCCTCTTCGTCCTCGATGTACTCCATCTCGTCCTTCTCGCGTGAACCGTAGTTCTCGCCGTTGTCCTTCCTGTCGAGTTTGAGCAGTGCGGCCGCCCTCTCCTCTCCCAGGACCTCGATGAACAGATCGTCGTAATCGATGACCTTTCCTCCGACTGCCCTGGCGGGATCGCTTCCGTCCTCACCGTACTTGAACTGGATGATGGTACCTGCGGTGTTCTTGACCGAACCGTCCGCTGTGAGCTTCAGGTCCTCCAATGCCGAGATAAGCCTTCTCTGCATGTATCCTGACCTGGATGTACGGACAGCTGTATCGACCAGACCTTCCCTTCCTCCCATAGCGTGGAAGAAGAACTCTGTCGGTGACAGTCCTGTCTTGTAGGAGTGTGTGACGAATCCTCTGGCGAATGCTCCCAGGTCACCCTTCTTGAAGTGAGGAAGCGTCCTGTCCCAGTATCCTCTTGCCAGCCTCTCTCCACGGACGGTCTGCTGTCCGACACAACCAGCCATCTGTGAGAGGTTCAGCATCGAACCCCTTGCTCCGGACTTCGCCATGATGACAGCGGGGTTCTTCATACCGAGGTGCCTTCCCGCGACACGTCCTGCATCGTTACGTGCATCCTCCAGTGTCGCCTTCACTTTGACCTCAAGGGTCTCCCTGAGTGAACGTCCGGGCATCTGGTCCAAGGTTCCGTCCCTGTATGAATCCACATAAGCCTCAGCTTTGTCGATACATTCCTGGTTGAAGTTGGCGATCTCCAGCTTCGCTTCCTCGGGGATATCCTCATCGTCGATACCTGTACTGAATCCGTGGTTCATGATCGCTCCCAGTGCCACCCTTGTGACCTGGTTGATGAACTGGCATGCCCTGTCGGATCCGTAATCACGTGCGATACGGTCGAGGATCTTTCCTTTGCTGTTACCGATACCGTTAACGTCTATTGTACCGCAGACGAGCTCTCCGTTGCTGATCTTGACGAATGCGTCGTACTCGCAGTTCTCCTTCTTACACTCGGCGCAGCCCTGGCAGATGGATGCCTTGAACTGTACGCTGAAGTCCTTGGGCAGGATGATGGAGAACAGCTGCCTTCCGGTCCAGTACTCTTTACCGTTCTCGTCCACGCCTGCGGGCTCCGGGATCTCGATGCCATCCAGTTTGGTCAGGATGTTCATTGCCTGGAACCTGTCGAAGCGGGGATTCTCGTGCGTAAGGAAGTAAGCACCTGTGATGTGATCGTGGATTGCTCCGATGATAGGTCCGCCGTACCTGGGTGAGAGGATGTTCTCCTGGACCTGCATGAGGATACGTGCCTCTGCACGTGCCTCCTCGCTCTGCAGTACGTGGAGGTTCATCTCGTCACCGTCGAAATCGGCGTTGTACGGGGGACAGACACATAAGTTGAAACGGAATGTGCGTCCGTCCATGACCCTTACGCGGTGGGCCATCATGGACATCCTGTGCAGCGAAGGCTGCCTGTTGAACAGTACTACATCACCGTCGATGAGCTGCCTCTCCACTGTGTAATCTATGGCGAGGTTCTCTGCAATCTCCTCCGCATTACGGTCGGTGACCCTCATCTTCCTTCCGTCGGCCCTGATGACGTAGTTGGCTCCGGGGAGGTACTTGCCGTTCTCTGTGACCGGCTTGATTCCCCTCTTGACGAACTCCCTCATCATCTCGATGTTGTGGGCGTTGACGTGGATAGGTACCGTGAGTTCCCTTGCTGCGGGGATCGGCACTCCGACCTCGTTGATCGAAAGGAACGGATCGGGTGAGATGACTGTACGTGCCGAGAAGTTGACACGCTTACCTGACAGGTTGGATCTGAAACGACCCTCCTTACCCTTCAGCCTCTGTGTGAGCGTCTTCAGGGGACGTCCGGACCTGTGCCTCGCGGGCGGGATACCGGATGTCTGGTTGTCGAAGTATGTCGTGACGTGGTACTGAAGCAGTTCCCAAAGGTCCTCGACGATCAGCTGGGGCGAACCTGAATCACGGTTCTCTCTGAGCCTCTGGTTGATCCTGAGGACATCGACGAGCTTGTGTGTCAGATCATCCTCTGATCTGTCTCCCGAGTCCAGGGTGATCGACGGCCTTACGGTGACCGGCGGTACCGCCAATGCGGTAAGAACCATCCACTCGGGCCTGCATGTGGCAGGGTCGATTCCAAGTGTCTGGAGGTCCTCATCGGGGATGCGCTCCAGCCTCTCACGTACCTCCTTGGGTGTGAGCTTGTGATTATCTGTCACTTCACGGAATGTGGTGGGCTTGTCCAGCTTGATCTTGACCTGTTCCGCACCGCAGTGGGGGCAGATTCCTCTTGATGAAGCGTCCTTGGCGGTCTCCTTGGAGAACAGCTTGACATCCGTCGAATCTCCTCCGAGCTCCTCCATGAGCTCCATGTTCCTCCTGCGCTGCTCCACCTGTTCTGGTGTGAGCATGAGCCTGCCGCACTTGCTGCATGTGGACTCCAACAGTGACTTGATGTCCTTGATGAATCCCACATGGATGACGGGCATGGCGAGGTCGATGTGACCGAAGTGTCCGGGACACTCGTCGACCTTGCATCCGCATGTCTTACAGCGGAGTCCGGGTTCGATGACTCCCATGTGGGGGTCCATCAGACCCATCTCGATCGGGTAGCCTTCATCGTCGTATGTGTCGGCCGTGATGATCTTGGTCGCCGACATCCTCCTGATCTCGTCAGGGGATACGCAGGAGAACTTGATCGAACCGATCCTCTTTGAAATTCCTTGCATTCCGTTCATCTCAAATCCTCCAACTGAAGCCTCATGGCCACACCGAGTGACAGAAGCTCATCCATCAGCAGCTTGAATGCGTAGGATGTCTGCACGAGGTAGATGTTAGTGTTATTCTTACATACAGGACAGTAGAGCGCTCCGCGCCTGTCCAGGATAGCGATGTGACCGCAGTTGGGGTTTCCGCAGACGTACTGCTGTGTACCGTCCGACTCGTCCAGGAGACGGTCCTTGATGACCATCGCAGCACCGTGACCGATCAGACAGTCACGCTCCATCTCTCCGAACCTGAGACCTCCCTGCCTGGAACGTCCCTCGGTAGGCTGACGTGTCAGGATCTGCACAGGTCCGCGTGAACGGAAGTGCATCTTACCGCTGACCATGTGG
>JAFSYZ010000140.1 GCA_017455785.1 Candidatus Methanomethylophilaceae archaeon | reverse complement strand
AGGATGCCGTCACCGGGAGGAAGCATGCGGTCATAGAATCCGGTACAGGTACCGGAAAGACCATTTGTTCACTAGTGGGAACGTTATCGGACCAACCTTATCACGGTTTCAAGATCGTATACCTTACAAGGACCAAATCGCAGCAGAAGCAGGTGATGTCCGAGATCCGTGCGATCAATAAGTTAAAACCAATTTTCTGTGTGGCCATACAGGGTAGGACATCCACAACATGCCCTATGATGAGGGACGACCCCGAACTATCGTCGGGTTCACCAGATGAATTATCCAAATGGTGCTCGGAGTACAAGCGGAAGAAGGGGAAGGAGGGCAGCTGCCCCTATTATGACGAATTGGACAGGATAGACGTCGACAGGTTCATCATGGAGATGAGGAAGACACTTCCTGAACCGGAGGAGTTCCAGAAGAGGTGCGAGGAGAAGGGCGTGTGTCCGTACGAGATGAGCAAGATCGCAATACCATTCGCGGATGTAGTCTGCTCCCCATATTCTTTCATGCTCACACCATACGCAAGGTTGGCGTTCATGGATTGGCTGAATGTCACATACGATTCATTGGTCATAATTGCCGATGAGGCGCACAACATCCCCGATTACCTCAGGGAGGTGGTCACCACGGAATACTCGCTGCGCGCGTTGGATCTGGCGGAACGCGAAGCGAAGGAATGGGACGACCCCATCCTACACGAGGATCTCCGTGTAACCGATCTCATAGAAGCGATGAGGCTCTGCTTCAGGGAAGCTATCAAGGAGTACCTGATTGTTGAGGACGGTCTTGTCCCACCGCACATGATCGAGGAGGAGCTGATGTCCATACTGTCCGTGACATCCATAGGTCTGAGCAAGATGTACAAGACCCTTGTGGATCTGGGCGAGATCGTCGCCGAGAAGAAGAAGGCCATGAAGAAGTTACCAAGGTCGTATATGAGATCGTTAGGCTCATTCTTGCAGTTCTGGCACTTGTGTGACGAGGAGTGCTATGTGAAGCTGATAAACGGCGGTGACAATCCCACATTCGAGGCATACTGCATGGACCCGTACATAGCGGCGGAGCCCTTCAGGGAATGCAGGTCCTCGATACACATGTCCGGTACCTTGGAACCGTTGGAGGAGTACGCTCAGGAACTGGGATTGGAAGGTGCGATGATCAGAAGCTTCCTATCACCCTTCGATCCGTCCAATCTTCTATCATTAAGGTCTGACGATGTCACCACCAAGCACGAAGAGCTATCCAGGGACCCGGAGATGATCTCCCGTCTGGAAGATGAGACGGTATCAACCGTACGTTCCACTGTGAGGAACACAGCCGTGTTCTTCTCATCATACGACATGATGGACCGTTTCATGAACGACGGAGTACCTGAAAGGCTAGGACGTGATGTGTATTACGAGAGGAGAGGCATGTCACAATCCGAGCTGATGGACACGGTGATGGATTTCCGCATGTCCGACGGCAGCGTATTGTTCGCCGTGGTAGGGGGAAGGGTGAGCGAGGGATTGGACTTCCCTGATAAGGATCTCGAATTGGCGATAATCGTCGGTATCCCATATCCATACCCAACAGCAAAGCTCAACGCATTGATACGTTACGAGGACATACGTTTCGGCAACGGTTGGGACCATGCCGTGAAATCGCCCACGGTCAGGAAGATGAGGCAGGCCAGGGGCAGACTGATACGTTCGGAGACCGACAGGGGTGTTTCTGTTGTATTGGACAGACGCATAGCATCCATCGAGGGATTCGACACCGTAGAATGCGATGACATACCTAGAGCGATACGTTCGTTCTTCGATGAATGACAACTGACTTTTACTCGAAGCGCATACCCAGTCAGGATGAGCGGAGACTTCACTTGCCCCAAATGCGGAAAACCCGCCGAGATCGAGAACGGATACGACACCCTGGTCAAATGTCCAGACTGCGGAGAGACCAGGATCATCATGAATTTCCTGTCCAACGGTGACATAGAGACGATAACAGCGGATACCAAGGAGTACTACGAACTGGAACCGTCCGTCAGGGAGGCCTTGGAAAAGATGTCCGAAGCATCCACCCCCGAGGAGGAGATAGATGCTCTTCTTCTATTGTCAGACAGGTACGCCGAGACCGGCAGGGAGGGCAAGGCGGAGAACATCGCCAAGGATGTCCTGGAGAGGATGCGTGTCCTCTCCGACAAAGGCGACAAGGACATGCGCAAGAGGTATCTGGAACAGATCCCGATCTGCGCCGCATACGCCATATCCCGCGGTAACTACGACGACGCCACCGCGATATACACCAAGGGGCTGGAGTATATCGGCGACGAGAGGTCGATGGATGTCGCATCGATGAAGGTCAACTACGGTTTCCTGTGCACCATGAAGAAGGACACCATCAGTGCTCAGAAGGCCTTCGAGGAATCATTGGAGCTCATCAACGAATGCCTGGAGAAGGGCGACAAGGGTGACGACCCGTACATATTGGCCACGGTCTACGACTCATTGAGACTGATGGCGAACAAGAACAACCAGCAGGACCTCGCCGCAGAGTACGCAGTGAAGGCTTTGGAAGAAAGGAAGAGGCTGCTGAAGGACGCTCCGATCTCATCGGCGAGACTGATAGAGTTCGCCGACTCCATGGGTTTCGTCGCCGAGCTGGAGATGAAGAAAGGCAACGACGACAAGGCATCCGAGATGATGGATGATGCGATACAAGTATTGACCCAGTATCCCGAGAACAAGGACGCCTTGGCGTACGCACTGATGAACCGTGCGAAGTACAGACAGTCCAAGACACCGGAGATCCCCGATGGATTCCTTGAGGATATGGACACAGTTATAGCAGCTTTGGAGCCTTTGGAGAACAAGGACAAGAGGACCAAGGAGAACATCGCCCAGGCGTACATGTTCAGGTCCATGGTCCGCGACCCCAACGATTACGATCTTCTCCTGGCAGATCTCAAGGGAGCATACGACACACTGTACGAACTGGCACAGTTCGGTGATGTGAACGAGATGTTCTTCATGTCCACCGCACATTCCTACCTTGTATTACTGAATATGAAGGACAGCGAGAAGGCCCAGGTGGTCCGTGCGGAACTCGCTGAGCTAGGAATATCGCAGAAGGACCTGGACAAGGCGACCAGGGGTACCATCGGTAACGTGAACTCCAAGAAGACCAAGGTGGACCTGCTGTCATCGCAGGAGAACAAACCCATCCCGGGAAGGAGACTGAAGAGACAGGTGAAGCACAAGGAGGCGAAGGAATGAGGTTCGTCTACTTCGTCGGTACCGCAGGCAGCGGTAAGAGCACACTCGTGAAAGCCTATGCGGAATGGCTGCGCAACACAGGCGTGGACACCGTTGTGATAAATCTCGATCCCGGGGTGGACATGCTACCGTACGAAGCGGACATAGACATCAGGGAGTGGGTCTCTCTGGAGGGTGTGATGTCCGAGTACAATCTCGGTCCCAACGGCGCACAGATCGTCGCCGCCGACCTCATGGCGATAAACATCAAGGAGATAACATCGATCCTTGAGGGCATAAAGACACAGTACGTATTGGTGGACACTCCCGGACAGTTGGAATTGTTCGCGTTCAGGGAATCTTCCAACGTCATAGTCGAAGCGTTCGGCAAGGAGAAGTCCATGGTCGTCTACCTCTCCGATCCGATGCTCTGCAAGTCATCGAACGGTTTCGTATCCAATATGGTGTTGTCGTCACTGGTACAGTTCAGGCTGCAGCTGCCGACCATCAACATATTGACCAAAGCGGATCTTCTAAAGGATGAGGAACGTGAGATGATGATCAACTGGTTCGAGAATCCCGATTCCCTGTATGATGACCTTCTCGACAACGATTCGAACCCTCAGACGGTTGTTGGTACGGAACTGTTCCGTGCGGTGGAGGATGTGGGTATCTTCGGACAGATGCGTGCGGTCTCCGCCACCGAGAACATCGGTCTGGAGGAGATCTACAACGCGACACAGCT
>JAFSYZ010000139.1 GCA_017455785.1 Candidatus Methanomethylophilaceae archaeon | reverse complement strand
GACATTATAGCTATCCTGGTTCCCATGCCGATCCTCTTCATCAAATCAATACTTCTGATAACGAGGTCGTGCTTCTGTTCCACCGTCCACCCTTCGTCTATCCCTACGGGCGCAGTCATGATGAGCTTCCTGTTTATGGGTTCCATGAGAACGACACGTTCCAGTTCGTCCACACCCATCTTCTTCTTCAAGATCGGCAGAAGGATCGATGATGACATATCACCGCGAACGGCCGCATCTATCTTTCCGGTAACAAGATCGTCCACCAACCTCTCGGGATCAGTGTAGACCGTAGCGGAACCCTCTATCCCTCTGACACTGTTCTTAACCTTGGCTGTCTTGCCGCTGCAACCTATGCCGACCTTCACACCTTCCGGTATGTGGCCTTCCAACAGAGTCTTGGTGGTGAACATCATACCTGCTTATGACAGTCCTCTTAATAAATAGTGGTCTCGTTCATGAAGTCGGGATAGGCCCCGCGCTTTTCCTGCATAACCTTCCGAACTCGTATCTGGCCATCACGATCATCAGAACCGCTGACAGGATGTAGGAGAATATCAGAGCATAGGTTATTGCCTGATAATCGTAACTGCTGGCTATCCAGAACAATAAGAGACGTACAACTCCCAGAATCATGGTGATCTCCATCGGCCTCTTGGAACGCTTCATCGCCTGCAACATGGAGGAACCTATGGTCTGTATGGTGAAGAACGGAAGGATGATGCAATACATCCTCATGTTCCACAGGAACGCATATTTCCATTCCTGCATCGACTCCTCCATCGTGAACAATGATATCAATGGGTCCGAGAATATGAATAGGAAGACCATCAACACCAACGAGAATATCATGGCCAGTTTCAATGCATATATCATGCCCTTCTTCATCTTCTGCAGATCGTCCTGACCATACGCCGCCGCGGCGACAGGCACCATGGCCATCCCGGTGGCCTCCGATGGACACATGGACAGGCTGACATATCTGAAAGGAACGTTGAACAAGGAAACACCCACGGTCCCACTGGCCACGATTATGAATACACGTTGGAACAGTATGACGACGCTCATGACCATACCCTCCAGCGTACGTGGGCCGGCCACTGTCATCAATTCCTTCTGAATATCGGTCCTGAATGAGAAATCCTCTTTACCGATCGATATGACGGTTCTCTTCCTGACATACCAATAAACTGCAATGATGAGACCGAAGCATGATGCGAGCACGGTCGCCAGTCCAGCCCCCATAAGTCCAAGGCCGAGACCATAGATGAGTAACGGATCCAAAATCATATTGAATACCGCTGCTGACATCTGAACGATGGTGGAACGTTTGGCACTTCCCTCCGCACGAAGAAGTCCTCCGAACACCGTATTCAATACCAATATCGGAGACAGGAAGATGAACGGGAGCATGTAGTCCTTTATTTGGGAACGGACATCCTGCGCCCCCATGATGTCGATGATCGGGTCCATCAGGAAGAATACGATGATTGAACAAATCACGGACAACAAGATGGCAGAGATGATGGCGCTTCCGGCGATATTGGATGCCGTCTTCCTATCCCCTTTTCCTATCCTGTAGGCTATGGTCGCGACCACACCGACGGACAGTCCGATCCCTATGTTCACGAATATCGAATACATCGGAACGGCGGACGTCATACCCGATACCGCATCGATGCCGAGTCCAGATACCCAGAAGGTATCAGAGAAGACGTTGATCTGAACGACGATGATGGATATCAGGAAGGGCACTATCATGTGGCGGATGGCCGCCTCCGGTTCACCCAACATGTATTCAAGATCGTCGTTCTTTTTAAACATCGGTTTCACTTCGATATCGTCAGGACGAAGGAATCAGGTAGTATCCTCCCATCTCCGGATGGGGATGGAGATGATTGATCTATATCCACGACGACCCTTCTGGCACCTAGCTCCGTCAGGACCTGGACATCCCAGGACGGACGTCTGTGGTGACTCAGAGGGAGATCCTTGGCGAACTCCCATAATATCCTCGGGTCCGCACCCTGATATGTATGCGGATAGTTGTCCCCGGGTTCCTGCATCACTGCCTCATCGCCCATCCTCTCCTTGAATTCCTGCATCTTCTTCTCGTTTAGTTGCTTATATTCCTCATCGTAGAAGTGGAGCCACCAATTGGCGTCGAACAATATCATCTTACCGTCCTTCTTCAATACCCTCAGCCATTCCTTGTACGACCCCTCAGGGTCAGGAAGGTTCCAAAGGACCTTCCTCGATACTATGAGGTCGAAGGATTCGTCGTCGAAATCAAGATGTTGTGCATCCATCTTCCTGATGTCGTATCTCACCCCTGCCTCCTTGCAGTTCTTACGGGCCATCTCCAGCATACCATCTGAGTAATCTATGGCAATGACATCATGACCGTCCTTACCGAGGATTATCGGGAACAATCCCGGTCCGGTACCGATATCCAATACCTTCATCTTCCTTGTGTCGGAGAACATCCTGATGGTCCTGACATACAGTCCCTTCTCGTCCTCCTCCATATGTTCCAGCATGTGTTCGGAGAACCCTTCCGACCTCTGTGTCCAATAATCCCCGATCCTCTCTATATCTTCATTGACCATTATACCACCTCATTCATCTATCCATAGGGCCGAACCCAATATCGTGTGCGGCTTCCCATCCGAATCCTTCACAATCTCACAATCCACACCGTACACTTCTCTGATGGTATCCTCCGTTATGATCTCCTCAGGGGTGCCGATCTTGTAAATGATGCCTGGAGGAGCCATCATTATGATCTCATCAGCATACTTCGCTGTGATGTTGAGATCGTGACTGATCATGATGATAGTCATCTTCGCCATGCGGCTCAATCCCTTCAGCAGTTCCGCGATGTAGACCTGGTACCTCACATCCAGGTTTGCAGTGGGTTCGTCCAATAACAGTATCGGCGCCTCCTGGACTATACCGCGTGCGATGGCGACCTTCTGATGCTGACCTGCGGACAGTTCATTGTAACCGTGCATGGCCAATGACGATATGCCCAACAGCTTCATCGTACGTGCGACGATGGCCAGATCCTCAGATGTCGTCTTCCATTTCTGCTGTGTGTACCTTCCGATCAGGATGGCATCCATCACAGGCATGGAGAACATGTCATTTCCCCCGACAGGGACATAACCGACGAGTTTGGAGACATCCTTGTTCGTCATTCCTGTCAGGTCCTGACCGTCGATAAGGACCGAACCCTTGGTAGGTGAGTTGATCTTGTTCAGACATTTGATCAGTGTGGATTTCCCGACTCCGTTAGGCCCGAGTATACAATACAGACCCGGCTTCTCTATCTTCAGATTGATATCCTGAATTATCATCCTCGGCCCACCGTAGGAGAATGAGAGATTCTTGACTTCTAACGTGCTCATCCGATCACCCCCATACCTTCGATTTGTTCCTCAGCAACAGCCATAGGAACATCGGTCCGCCAAGGAATGCTGTTATCACTCCTACCTGTATGATGGTCGGTGCCAATATCGTACGCCCTATCAGATCCGCTGTCAGAAGTAATGCGATCCCGAAAACCGCACTTGCCGGCACTAGATGTCTGTTATCCGCACCGATGACTATACGGACGACATGAGGACACACCAATCCCACGAAACCAATCATACCTGTGAAACTCACTATGGTCGCGGCTATGAATGCCACCGCAACCATACATATGGTACGCATCTTATTGGCATCCACACCGAGGGCTTTCGCATTATCATCGCCTGTGGCCATGACATTGAGCTGACGTGACAGCAATTGGATAGCGATCACACCGAGGATAACAACAGGAGTCATGACCGCTACACCTTCCCATGTGGCAAGACCGAGACTTCCAACCTCCCACATGTACAATGATTTCAGATCCTCGGGATCCGACCACATCTTCAATACAGTGGTTATCGCACCGAATAGATACATTATGGCGATACCTGCCATGATCATCATCGTCGGTGAGGCTGATTTCATCCTACTGATGGCCACCATCATGGCCGTCGGGATCAGAGCGAATATGAAAGCATTGGAAACGACTCCCATCCCGCCTATGGAGATGCCAAGGATGATCGCTATCGTCGCGCCCAATGATGCTCCTGAAGATACACCTGTTGTGAAAGGATCAGCAAGAGGATTCTTCAATGTGCTCTGCATGCATGCACCGGCGACCGCCAGTCCTGCTCCGGCCAATATTCCGGCCAATATCCTTGGCATACGCAGATTGAATATCACATCATCCTTGGTAACATCCTGAATGTTCCCAGTGATGTGATCCCAAATAACCTGATATGTCTCAAGGAATGAAATCTTGTAGGTGCCGATGGTCAATGACAGCCCGATAACTACAACAGCAACAATGATACATCCTACCATGAATGCCCATTTACGCCATACGTAGTGCCCATAGCTTTTCTCGATATCCGAAAAATCCTCGGTATCGTCCTTCTTCATCCATTCCGTGAGGTACTTGTTCACCAAACTCGTCGAATCCGTCACCCTACCCCTCGGTCATTCTGATAACACAACAATCATCGACAAGTTTCGAACATGAGACGATGATTGAGATGACAATGTATTGTTAATATTACTATTTAATTATCATTATACGTTTATTAACACGAATATAGAATTCATACACATAATTTATATTCTGATTGTCTGATAAACACTTCAGATAACATGGATAAGAAGATTCTAGCTATCGCTGTTGTCGCCATCGTCGTCGTCGCGGGAGTAGCTGCAGCAGTGATATTGATGAACAAGGGAGATGAACAGAAGGAACAGATCCTCACACATCGTCTCCTTCTCATGGGTAACGTTTATTCCGACGATACCATCAATGACAATGATGTGACGGTTCTTCAAGCGATGGTCGACGGAAAGGAAAAGATCACAGTGGCTGGAAACGAGATAGACCTGACCACATCGGACATCAAGAAATATGCCGATGTCAACCAGGACAAGAAGATAGATTCCAAGGACATCTCCACATTGAAGGATATCATTAACAGAAAGGTAACGAAGGTATTCTACGAGAACGCCAAGGGAGAGATCACCAGTGTGAAAGTGCCTATGAACAACCTCCTGATCATGTTCCGTAGGGTCGGTACCACCGTCGCAATGGTCGGTGCAAGCGATATGGTGAAGGGATTTATCAGCGATCTGGCTCCCGGAGGAAACTATGCATTCCTCGGCTTCAAAGGAGAGAACCTCGGTTCCGGAAGCGAACCAGATTATGAGAAGATCAAAGAGATGGACTCGACATACAAATCCAGCGGCGGAGTGACACTGATAGCAGATGCTACAGGTTCGGCGGCCAATCTGGAGGAGAAGGTCGGGCCCGGGATCGATGTTGTCCGCATGCCAGTCACCGAGGGAAGCACATCGGAGCACGGTGTGGTAACATTGGGATATCTTCTGGCATACAACAACGATAATCATGATCAGATTATGGAGAAATTGAACAAATGGATATCCTGGACCGATTCTGCCAAGAAGACCATCCTTGATGCTGTTGCAAAGATGAAAGACGCAGACAAGAAGACATGCATCGTTGGTATGTACAATGCCTCGGCTTCAACGGCAACGATCAATGTACGTGGACCTGGTCAGGCTGAGCATGACTACTCTGTGGAGTGCGGAGGAAACAACCTGTGCACTGGCAAGGGACCGAGCTATACATACGCGGAACTGAATGAGTATCTGCTGTCTGCCAACCCCGAATACGTATTCATCATGCAGCAGGAAACGTATCTGCTTAAGAGCAAGATATCCGCTCAGACCACATACAACGAATTCATGACACACATCTCCCTACAAAGGTAAGATAGGTGTCTTCAGTCAGTTCTTCGGATCCGGGCCTGGATATATCCTGAGCATGATGTACTACGCTAACGTGCTGGTACCTGAACTCAAGGATCACTTCGACCTGGAGAAGGAGTACAAATTCTTCATGGGTGACCTTGTCGGTAACAAGGAGCTTGCGGAGATCTCTGAATTCGTACCGATGAGTAGTTAAGTTAAACTCTTTGCCCGGTCGGAAGACCGGGATGATTCCTCCTAGACCGCAACGGGGACGCGCAAGCTGCCCCTTGCGG
>JAFSYZ010000138.1 GCA_017455785.1 Candidatus Methanomethylophilaceae archaeon | reverse complement strand
GACTCCGCGAGTTCCAGCCTGCAGGTGAGAGGACCGCAATCATCAAGGCATAAGCGTGAATCCTATGCAGCAGGGTGAGATCTACAAGTACCTGCCGACATCCACTGTCGGAAAGGTGAAGGAGATACGTGAGAAGGACGGGAAGACCTGGGCATTGCTCGACTTCACTGGCCTTTGGTACGACGTCACCACACTGACCCCAGCGGACGCAAGTGAGTACAAGGAGGTCTCGTACAAGTACAAGGAGAGGAACTTCACCTCCGGTCTGCAGTCCATCGAGGACCTGGCCAAGGAGATAGAGGAAGTCGACATCTCCGAGTTCACCCCGAGCGGAGGAGGGTAAACGCTTACCCTTAAACCCTTTACTTTCAATTTCCTTAGGCACGTTCAGGACATCCCGGACGTGCCACACCTTTTATCATAACACTCTCATTACACATCGATGGAAATCAGAATGGATACGCTGATCGGCAAGGAGATCATAATGACTGACGCGATACTCTTGGGTACCGTGCAGGACCTTCGCTGCGAGGATCTGAAATGGAACATACTGGGTCTGAGGGTGAAGACATCCAAATCATCCGGACTTGGAAGATCCAGTGTGCTGTTGGAACCGGGTAATTTCACCATCGGCGATGTAATACTGATAAGGGACACCACTGACACGGTGAGATCCAGTATAACGCCGGATGACAGCGGCATTCTTTCATTGTCGTCGATGATCGGTATGAATGTCTACGGTTCGGATGCCTTCTTACTCGGTACCATCGAATCCATCAACATTGATACATCCAAATGGAGGGCATCCTCGTTCACCGTCAAATTGGACAAGGATGCGTATCAGCCTTTGGAAGTGAAGAAAGGTCTCATCTCATCGAAGAGGGCGAGCGGTCTGAATATGACCGATATCGAGGGTGTGAGTGACACCATCGTCCTGAAGAAGAACCTCTCCAAACTGAAGAGTCAGATCGTCATTTCTTGACGTTGAACGCCACTAGGACGGATGCTAATCTCTTGTTGTCGTCCATGCCGTGCCATTCCCTGATCATCTTGTCGCAGGTAGGTGCGGGACTGCATGAGATCACGTCATAGCAACCGTTGCTCTCATTGAGCTCGGGGAACGGAATCGGCGGCATTATGAATGCCTGGCTCTGTCCCGGGTTCGGCATGACATCGGTGAAGATGATGAATCCGTCCGACAGCCACAGGATGTTGTCCTTGTCCTTATACGGTTCTGCCGTCTCCGGGAATACCTCCATACCCATGAGTGTCCCATCCTCCGCTTTAAGCAGTACGGTAGGTTCCGGAGGGAGTCTGAATCTGGGATCCTTCACGATGCAGGCGACCTTGTCGCGTTTCAACGCTTCGTTGAATCCCTCGTTGATGACATCGATACTTCCTATCGCCATCACGGTAGCTTCTTCTTTCCTTACTTTCTCCAGAATGGCATCATCGAGATAGAAAGCATCGACGACCCCTCTGAGTCCCTTCAGAATGGTGATGGGCAGATCCTCTGTCATGAATTCTGGATTAGACTATATTTATAATAGCATTCCGATTGATGCAGACATCTGGCACGTAGAAAATCAGAAGTTCACAAGGGAATGGTCACCAACTATCTCCTTGCTGTCGACCACACCGATCGCTGCGATGACCTCTCCGTCAAGATCGATCGGCGTCACTATCACCCTGATGCCTTTGTAAGGGCCCGATGTGGCCCTTCTCCTTACTGTGTATCTGGTGTGGATGACCTCCTCTAGGATCTCCCCGGTGTAGGCATTGTCTATGACCATCCCATCCTCTATCCTCACGCCGAGATCGTTCCTGCTCTTGGCACATACAGGAAGACCGCCCACGAGCTCGTGTACGGCGAATGCAAGTGAAAGGATCTCACCGGCAGAACTGTGCGACGATACGACATCGCGCAGATCCCTGTTCAGCCTCAACCCTCCCAACATGTTCAACGCCGCTGACACCGCACCGCATTCCGCTGCTTCAGGTGTATCTGCTGTACCTATGATTATGACGTCATCGTTCTTTATCGAGAAGATCGCTCTGAGCTTCTTCTCCATCTCCATATCCAAAGGATAGTCGGAACCAGGGAATACAAGACGTCCGTTCACGCAGATCAGTGTGGTGGCCCCTTTGGCACCGGCTAGGATGGCAGCATCCCTCTCCTCGCATCCGAAAGACACCCTCTTTGCAGCGTGTCTGATATGAGCCACACTGTCGTAGTCGCTGATGGTAAGGTCGCGTGTTTCGAAGGGTTTGACATCCATGTAGAACATCTCCCTGAACTCCATCCCCTTGTTCGTGATAAGTATGCCGTTG
>JAFSYZ010000022.1 GCA_017455785.1 Candidatus Methanomethylophilaceae archaeon | reverse complement strand
TTTTTGACGTAGAGCATGATCTCTCTACAACAACAATGCGTTATCAAGAGATTAATGCTTATGATGAAAATAATCAGCTGTGTTATATTTCTCAGACGGGTGGCGCAACCGTATAAAACCACTTTGAATACAAAGAGAATATGTGCAACAGGGGCTGGAATAACGATTATTGCCAGCGGTGTGATCGGATTTGGTTTCGAGATCTATGATGTGTGCTCGGATTGATTGTTGATACGAACATATAGCATTAAGGGTCCCCTTCTGGTTGTATCATTTCGGCGTGGGAATCGTCTACATCAATAAAGTGATTATAGTAGTGGAAAGTGGGAAAGACATCACTATCCTTGTTGGATTACGTTTAAGTAGACATAGCTGACGCTATGCAGATAGAATTGAGAATCCGGTCCCAACTCAGTTCATCGGAGCGAACGTGTTGAGTACCAGGATGATGACTGCGAAAGCGATCGCGATACCGATGACGACCTTCGGTCCTATTTTCAATGCTTTGTCGTTCTCAGTATCGAAGTACCTGACGAGACCTGCCTGTGACTGGAATCCGCCATCATTCTTCTTTGCCATACCCGAGAGTATCAGCAGACTGTATATAAACGTTGTTTATGTCTATCCTATATATAGAAAGGGAACAATCGCCACTCGGTTATCATGCACTGGGCAGATGTGATCGCAAAGGAAGTCGCAGAGAAGAACGAGCATCCAATCATCGCTACGGGTATCAGTCCTACAGGGATCCTTCACGTAGGGAGCCTCAGGGAGGCCATCACAGGCGAGTCCGTAAGGAGCGCCCTCAAGGAGAAGGGTTCGGATGTCAAGCTCATCTATCTCATCGATTCCTTCGACCCTCTCAGAAGGAGATATGAATTCCTTCCTGAGGATTTCGAGAAGTACGTAGGCATGCCCATATGCAATATACCATGTCCATGCGGCAAGCACGATAACTACGCTCACCACTTCATACAGCCCTTCCTCGATGTCGTTGAGACATTGGGAGTACACTGTGAGATCATCTGGACCCACAAACTGTATGCGGAGGGAAAGTTCGCTGAGACCATCGACATGTCCATCAAGAGACGCGATGACGTCGCCAAGATACTGAAAGAGGTGTCCGGAAGGGACAAGGCGTTCATCCCGTACAACCCTCTTTGTGAGAGGTGCGGCACCTTCACGGAACCGATCCTGGACTCATACGAGTTCCCGTATGTGGAATATCAGTGCAAGTGCGGACATCACGGTAAGGCGGATATACGTAAGCTGGAAGGAAAGCTGCCATGGAGGCTGGAATGGCCAGCGAAGTGGAAGATCTTCGGCACCGCTGTGGAACCTTTCGGTAAGGACCATGCAGCTGCAGGAGGTTCCTACGATACCGGTAAGGTCATCGTCAAAGAGATCTTCGGCGGAGAGGCACCCTATCCGATCCCGTACGAGTTCGTCCAACTGAAGATAGATGGTAAGATAGGACAGATGCACAAGTCCACAGGCTCATCCGTGACAGGATTGGACGCTATAGGCATGACCCCTCCGGAAGTCCTCAACTACATGTTCCTCAGGGTGAATCCATCCAAGGCGATCGATTTTGATGCAGGAATGGGCATTCTGGATATGTCGGATGAGTATGACAGGATGGAAGGCCTTTATTTCAACGGAGGCGCCACGGAGGTCGAGGAGAACTCAGTACGTGCATACGAGATCGCACAGCACAACGAGGTTCCGAAGACCATGCCGCTGCAGATCTCCTGCAGGCACCTTGTGAATCTAGTACAGATGGCCGATGATTTCGAGGGTGTGAAGGAGATCCTGAACCGTACCAGGGACATGTCGTCAGCCAACGAAGTCGACATGGAGAGGCTGAAGAGAAGATCCGAGTGTGTCAGGTACTGGTTGAAGGGATTCGCACCTGAGATGGTAAAGTTCTCTATCTGCAAGGAGATGCCTGATGTGGATCTCAGCGATGCGGAGAAGGCACTGTTCAAGGACCTTGCCGCTAAATTGTCGGCTGTAGAGTGGAAGGCCGATGATATCAATGCCGCCATACTGGAAGCGGGAAAGGCATCATCACTCGGTAACAAGGGTGCGTTCAAGGCCCTCTACAAGATACTCATCAACAGGACCGCAGGTCCCAGGCTTGGTGCTTTCCTCGAGTCGATGGACAAGGATTTCGTACTGAACAGACTCAACGAAGCCTCACAGTAAAGTGGCTGAATGCTGTTTCAGTCCTTCACGATGCTGAAAGCAGGGATGTCCTCCAAATGTATCAGTTCCACAGGGAGCTTACAGTATCCGCATCCATCGCAGCCGCCGCATAATGGTGCCCTGGTACAGCTGGCGCATTTGTGCTTGTTATACATCGGAATGAATAGTTCATCGTCTGAAAGGATGTGCTGATCTTTAGGATCCCTGAGAGTGTGTTTGGGTAGGCCGTAATAGCGTGACAATCCCGTCTTATAGGCTTCCAGACATTGATCAGCGGATGACCTTATCTTGGTCGTCACACCATCCTTGACATACACGGAACCGACGGAATCCACGAAGAGGTTCACTTTGTACTTCTCGCACATCATACTGATGTCCTTGATCCATTCGTAGTGACAGGGCCTTCTTCCGCTGAAGCATTCTCCGCCCAGGAACACCTCCTCTATCTGGCCGGATTCCAATGCTGGCGTGATATCTATGGGGCCGAGCAGAGGGGTCAGATGAAGACCCTTATGTTTGGCAGGGATGTCCCTGTATATCGGCCATCTCTTGTCGAATGTATCCTGGTTCTCGCATGTGATGCTCAGATCCACATTGTCATATCCGTCGTTCCAGTCATCAGGCAGGCATTCGGATATCCTGTGCACTCTTTTCGTAAGGATTATGAAAATGATGTCAGGCCTCTTCCTGATGATGTCCCACATCTCGTCCCTCCATTCGTCCGCCTCTTCGACGAATGTGTCGGATGTCATATTGAGGGTGAGCGAGTATCCGGCAGGGTACTTGTAATTGCCCTTCCTGTCCTTTTTCAAAGGTTTATTGAAATCATGGGTCCTTGCGACAGTAG
>JAFSYZ010000137.1 GCA_017455785.1 Candidatus Methanomethylophilaceae archaeon | reverse complement strand
GAAGCATCAACGACCAGGGGGTCGCTTTCACAGGTTCCATAACCACATTCGCTAATAAATCGGCCTTATGGGCAGATCCCTTGGTGGAGAACGGATTGGGCGAGGATACGGCAGCCAGGATCGTAGCTGCATGTGCCAGTTCCGCCAAGGAGGGTGTAGATCTTATCGCTTCGATAATAGACGAGTACGGTTCATCCGAGAACAATATCTATCTCTTCGCGGACAAGGATGAGGCGTGGTACATGGAAGTCTATACTGGTCATCAGTACTGTTCGATGAAGCTTCCGAAGGATAAGGTGGCGGTATTCGGTAACGAGAACAACATCGTGCACCTGTCCGACGTTGATACGGTCTATGTGACGTCCGAGAGATTGACCACTTTACCGGTGGAATACGGTTTCGCCGTATTCGATGATGGTGAACTGGATCTGCTGAGGACATACAGCACCCCATTCAACGACTATTGTCATATGCGCACATGGATCGGACACAGACTGTTGGCACCGAGCACTTACTCTGACGATTACGATCTGGAGACCGTTTACAAACATCTGTTCGTTCCCGACCACAAGGTGTCCGTGAAGGACCTTATGGACCTTTGCAGGGACCGTTTCGACGGAACGGATTACTGTTTGGATGAAGTATATCAGAACGTTCGTGTGATAGGTTCGGAGTCCACATCCGAGGCTCACATCCTGGTGGTGGACCCATCGCTCCCTGATGACATGTGTATCACGAGATGGTCCTGCATCGGACCTGCTGAGTACGGTGTGTTCTTCCCTGTGTCCAATCTGGTGAGTGATTTTTACGGACCATTCGCTGAAATGGACAACACATACACCCTGGAGAACGGTACCGCCTATGCCGTTTTCAAGATGCTCAACATCGTATGTACGGAAGAGAGCTACTCGGACGCGTCATCGACCGCATCCAAGGATCTGGTTTCGGAAGGTGTGAAGGACTATTGGAGTTCGCTGGAACAATATTATATCGATATATGGCCGCAGGTGGTCATGAAGGCCAAAGCGATCCATTCCGACTCCCCTGATAAGGCAAAGGCATACCTCAACAGTTACTCTTACGGGGTCGAGAAGGACATCTATGCGGAGGCCAAGGCTGTACTGGATGGGACCGTATTAGGGATTGGTTCCGTGGTGAAGTGCAATGAGGGACGTGAAGCGTTCACTCCCTTCGTGGATGTCGCGATCTATGGTAAACGCTACGGGTGGTCGTCCTCGATCGATGGTAACACGATGACACTCACCAGAGAAGGAGAGAAGGTCATCCTGTCGTTGGATGATCCCGATATCATGGTCAAGGGGAAACTCCGCTATGGTGAATTGGAACAGAATGTAGAGATGCACATAGTCGGGGACAGTTTCCGTGTGAACATTAAGCACATCTCCATGCTGGAGGAGCTCGGCAGCCCGGTGGTAGTTGACTATCCTCAGAAAACCGAGGATAGGAACGATTCCGTATTCGTGGTCTGCATCATAATCGTCGTGGTCGCTGTGGCCGCGGGAGCCTATGTGTTCATGAGGAGATGACCATATAGGGAAGGTCCGGGACCAGAGGTCGGGAACTGACATTGCCGATTGACGTCCGACGGGGGATTGTCTTTTATATAGGTAATATAATCGGCTCGACATGGCAGACAAAATTTGTTCCTCTTGTGGCATCAGGCTTCAGGGTACAGGAAACACCTTCTTCAAATGCCCCAACTGCGGAGCAGAGGAGATCGGCAGGTGCGCCCAGTGCCGTGACCAGGGTGTAAAGTACGAATGCAAGAAATGCGGCTTCGTCGGACCGTGAAGGTGAGGAAATGGGACAGATCGCATCAACATACGACCTTATGCCCGAGAGCACCGAGATCGATCTCCAGGGCGTCATCGCAAAGCTCAAAGAGGTCCTCCCCGCAGGTGTGGAGCTCAAAGAGACATCCATCAAGCCGGTCGCATTCGGTCTTGAGAAGGTTGTCGCATTCATGGTCATCGACGACACCGACGAGTCAATCGGCGGAAAGCTCGAGGACGCAATGCGCGGTATCCCCGGTATCAGTGAGATCGCCTGTGTGGATTCCACGAACCTGTAAACATATTCACATTTCTTAGGTGTCCGAAAGGACACCTTCCCGCAATTGTTCAAAACGATGGAGATAGAGGCGGTTCCGCCTTTTGTTTGGAAATGGTCAGAAAATGGAATGAGGGAGGTTTCCCTCCCTCCGTTTCACGTTCACTCTACGTAGGGTTTGATGTAGCCGTCCTTCATCATCTTGTCAGTCAATGACCTTGACCTCTTGATCATGAACTCGGCCTTGTCGTGCAGTTCCTGCTTGCTGAGCTTGAGCCTGGCGACACCCTGCTCGATTGCTTTGGATCCGACGACGACAGCTTCACTGATGAACGCATCAGTCTCGGACATCGTCGGTACGATGTATTTGGCGTTGATTCCGCCCTCGTGCTCCTCCTCAGCGTACCTTGCCAATTCCCTTGCGGCGGCGATGCACATCTCGTCCGTGATGGTCTTTGCCCTGACATCCAGGACACCACGGAAGATTGCGGGGAATCCCATGGAGTTGTTGACCTGGTTGGGGAAGTCAGAACGTCCTGTGGCGAACACCTTGACCCCGTGCTCCTCAGCCTCCCAGGGCCAGATCTCGGGAACGGGGTTGGCTGTGGCGAAGATGACAGGGTCGTCGGCCATTCCGTCGACGTACTCGACAGGGATGGTTCCGGGTCCGGCCTTGGATGCTGCGATGACGATATCGGCACCTTTCATTGCCTCCTTCATTCCCCCCTTCTTACCAGCTCCGTCGGTCTTCTTACAGATGTCCCATTTCTGTTTGAAGGTGTTCTCGTTGACATCCGTCCTCTCCAGGTTGAGGATACCCTTGGAATCGCACACGCACATGTTGCTGGGCTTGAATCCTGTTGCTAGAAGCAGCCTTGAGATGGCGATTGATGCTGCACCTGCACCGATGACGGTGATCTGTGCATCCTCGAGCTTCTTACCGACGATCTTCATGGCGTTGATGGCACCTGCGACCTCAACGGTAGCGGTACCCTGCTGGTCGTCGTGCCATACGGGGATCTTGCAGTCCTTTCTGAGCTCGTCGAGGATGTCGAAACACTTGGGGTTCGAGATATCCTCCAGGTTGATTCCGCCGAATGACGGTGCGATGAGCCTTACGGTCTCGATGATCTTCTCGGGGTCCTTGGTGTCAAGACAGATAGGTACGCAGTCTACTCCACCGAGGTACTTGAACAGCATCGCTTTACCTTCCATGACGGGCATCGCTGCCTCAGGTCCGATGTCTCCCAGACCCAATACACGTGTTCCGTCGGAAACAACGGCGACGGTGTTCCATTTCCATGTGTGTTCGTACACCATGTCAGGGTTCTTAGCGATGTCCTTACAGGGCTCCGCGACTCCGGGTGAGTACCAGATAGCGAAATCATCGAACGATCTAACGCATGCCTTGGGGACGACCTCGACCTTACCGCCGTAGAACGGATGCATCTTCATTGCATCCTTTCCGGGTTTCTGGGCCTTTGCGAGGCGCTCCTCTTCCGTCATATCCTTGTAATCTACCATGTGATTCTCCTTCTATCTGCCGTCGTATCCGTTAACGGTCACGGCAGTGCGTAATAAGGGATACCGACATCTTCTCTATTTATATTATATTCTTTAAATAATGTTTTTTAAGAAGTAATTATTCCGATGAGAATTTTTACAGGTATGTAAAAGGTCGGATGTGACGTATCCCTAATAACCGATGATGCAGATGTCCAGGCGATGGGTGACATCAAGGTACTCCTGATCGACGGTTATATCGACGACCCTGCCGCACTAGGCGTCCCGCCGTACATATCCCCTATATCCAGGGCTGTGGCCGGGGCTGCGATGGATGCGGGCGGGGATGTGGAGTACATGACCATAGACATGATACGCAAGGGTGCCAGGATACCCGACGCGAAGGTCAGTGTGGTGATCTCAGGGAACACGGTCCCCGGGAAGTACATCAGGTCGATGCCGATGTCGCTGAAGGAGCTGTCCGCATTACTGCTGAAGCTGAAGGGTTGGAAGCTAATAGGCGGCTCTGCCGCTTCCTCCGATGTGGCGAAGGGATTCGATTTCGCCATAGAGAAGGATCTCGCCGCTTCGTTATATGACGGGATGACCGGGAAGGAGGTTGGCGAGAGATACCGCACCCTCGAGGAGTGGAACAGATGGATGCTCTTGGGTGCAGAGATCGTGAAGCAGCATCAGGATTACCCGGATCCTCTGATGGTCGAGATCGAGACGTACCGTGGATGTCACCGTTTCGCTACCGGCGGATGCTCTTATTGTATCGAACCCTTGAAGGGTAGACCGCTCATGCGTTCCCCGCAGGATATACTCTCGGAGGTAGCAAAACTCAAGGATCTGGGTATCAGGAACATCCGTCTCGGAGGACAGACCTGCATCGTATCATACGGATCGGAGGACGATTCGGGAACGCCCAGGCCAGTACCTGAGAAGGTGGACGAGCTGTTCTTCGGACTGAAGGACATGGGATTCGATGTGATACATGTGGATAATGCCAATCCTGCCGTCATATCGGAGTATCCGGAGGAATCGGAGCACATCCTGAGGACTTTGGTCGAATGCTGTACTCCAGGCAACGTGCTCGCGATGGGGATGGAATCCGCTGACATCAATGTCATCAGGAGCAATAATCTCAACAGTACTCCGAAGCAGGTCCTTGATGCGGTAAGGTTGGTGAACAGGATCGGAGGCGAAAGAGGGGAAAATGGCATGCCGAACCTTCTCCCGGGATTGAATCTGATAGCAGGTCTCGACGGTGAGACAAGGGAGACCTATGACATCAATAAGGAGTTCCTCGGTAAACTGGTGGACGAGGGACTCATGGTCCGCCGTATAAACATAAGGCAGGTGCTCCCTGTCAGAAGGGAGTTCGATACCAGGGTGGATCCCAACCTGTTCAAGAGGTACAAGCAGGAGATCAGGGATACAGTGGATCATCGTATGTTAGAGATGGTCGTCCCCAAGGGTACCATCCTGAAGGATGTGTTCATGGAGATACACGACGGTAACATAACCTTCGGAAGACAGATCGGTTCATACCCTCTCTTGGTGGGTGTACCGTACCGTCTGGAATGCGGCAGGAGATATGATGTGATCATCACCGATTGGGGATTCAGATCGGTTACCGGTCTCGTCTATCCGTTCGATATCAATCACGAGCCCATGACCG
>JAFSYZ010000136.1 GCA_017455785.1 Candidatus Methanomethylophilaceae archaeon | reverse complement strand
ACTGTTCTTTACTGTCCCATTCGTATCCGTTATCCTCTGGATCCGAACTGTATATCAGCCTGGCTTCTTCTACTACCATATAGGTTTTCTCCTGCGGTTTCCGACTTTATAGGATATAAAAATGGGTTGGAAAACACTCAAAAAAAGAGAATGGGGAAAAGGTTTAGATGAATCTTCTCAGGACCAATGCCAGAAGTACTGCGCCGACACCTACGGCGGCGATCACAATAGGTGTGTTATTACTCTCCTCTGCGGATTCGTTCTTATCGGGGTTGTTCACAGGGAGAGGGGCGGGCGCCATGGAACTGATCACATAGATGTACTCCTCGACGGTGAACGCTTTCCCGTCGGAGCTGAAGGATGTCTGGAGGATATGGTATGTGCCCGCATTGGAGTAGGTGTAGATTACATCATTATCCCCAGCTTCCTGTCTGACGGTGTTCCCATCGTCCATATCCCATATCGTGTATGCATGTCCTACGGTATCGGTGTGCAGCACCACCGATTTGGCATTATCTCCCTTGGATATGGAACCCATCGTGATCCCGCCTGTCTGGACCGTATGTTTCACGTTGAACGTCCAGATATATTCCGCAGTATCGGGGCCTATAGCGGCTCTCACCCTCACGGAGTACGTCCTGTCTGCTGTGGATGTCTTGGTGTAGCCGAACACCGTGCTGGTCGATTCATCGAACTCCAGTCCGGAGTTGCCCAGGTCCACCGTCCAATAGTCCACCGTGGCATTGGACGTCAGTCTCCATTCCACCCTCTCCCCTTCGCCGAAGCTCTTCTTTTCAGGGGCGGTGATGGAGTAGTTGGAGATATGGACGTTGCAGGTGCTGGTCAGGGTGCCGTCCACTACGGTATCCCTCAGGGTCAGGCCCACAACATAATCGCCGTAATCCGATGAGGATATGAGCGAAGGCCTGAAGATCAGCTTCCTGTTCTCCGTATCGTTCGTGACCCAATCGACGTTCACGGTGGCCCCCTCCCTCTTCACAGAGAGCGTTGGTGCGCTTACATCGTTGGTCACATAGGAGTAGGGCATCTCCACGATGTCGGAATCGGGGGAGATGTTAACATCCCACAGATCCGAGAGTTCCGGTACCTCATATACGACGGATTCGTCCACGGTGACGAAGATATTGAACGATCTGATGACGGTCCTGTTGACCGTGAGATCGTCCAGCGTCAATGTAACGGTGTATATGCCGTATTCCTCGTCATCTATGCCGAAGGCATCTATGTAGACATATTTCGATTGGGTGTTGTTCGTGATCCATGTCACGTTGACGGGTTCGTCATTCTTCGTTACCGTCATAACGGGTTCGTAGTCCCCGTTGGAATCCCAATCGTAACCCACCTGGACGGATTCCTCGTCCTTGGTGACGTTCGCATTGCCGTTCAGGTTGACCGTCATGGAGGGTACCTTGTAGACTAAGAACCTGATGTATTGGTACGCCTCCTGTTCTAATTCGACCTGTCCGTCGTAGTACTCCCTGTGGACGACCTTGATCGTTAGGTCGTAGGTACCTGGCGATGAGGGTGTGCCATGAATCTTCACTGTGGAGTGATCGTCAGTGAGCTCCTGGTTGATGAAGTCCCTGGCGGTGCCCGTGATGGAGAACTCCAGCCCTGTCTGGAAGTAATCAGGCAGCTGAGGATAGTAACAGAAGTTCTGGCCTACCAGCATCTCGATGATGCACGGGTCTTCGGCAGTGGTGCCCTTACCCTCATTGCTGTCGGCTGCGGCCAATGGTGCCAATGCGCAGATTACCATGACTGATACCACCATCGCTGAGAAGATTCTGGCTGCCGTCCTCATCCTATCGCCTCATAATAAAAAAAGAGGGCTCTTGGCCCTCTTTAGAACGTCACATTCATGAACTTGAGTATGAATGTGATGACAGTCGCTATTCCCGATACGATTCCGAGGTCCCAAAGGATTGGTACGCCGATATACACTCCAGCGAAGATCAGCAGGGCGGTCAATGCCAGGAGGATCCACGGAAGATAGTCCATGATCTTGATGTCCTTGTTGTCGCCCGAATCTCCCGATGCGACTGCATCGTTCACGATGTAGACGTACTGGGCTGAACTGTAGGCCTCTCCGAGTGAGGTGTAGGCGGTCTGGGTGATGGTGTACGTTCCCTTCTTTTCGTAGGTGTGGGGGCATGTGTCGTTCATCGTTGTGGTGACCTTACCGTCTCCCCAATCCCATCTGACGTAGCTGGCACCTGATGTGGTGTTCACACCGACGGCGTTGCAGGTTCCTTCGATGCCGGCTCCGTAGACCGCCTCGTTAGCGACCTCAGTGGCTGCGCTCAGGACGCTGCCTGTGGTCATTGTGGCCAGGATGGCTGTGGTGGACTGTGACGGGTCGTAGACCTTGAACCTGATGTATTGGTCTGCTGTCTGGGTGAGCTCATCCACAGTCCAGCTGACGATCAGGTGCGAGTCGAATGTTCCCGTTGCGACGGCTGTTCCTGACATGAGGTAACCTACGAAGGGGTCTCCCGTGAGGGTGATGAATGCATCTGGTCCGTTGACGGCGGGTCCGGTGCAGTAGAACTTGGCGTTAGAGAGGTTGGCCAGAGGGTTGTAGTAGAATGTGTCTCCTATGTACATCGTGATGATATAGGGGTCATCCTCCGTTCCCGCTCCAGTAACGTTGTCTATGTCGGCGGAAGCGCTATCCGCCGCCATCGCCATACCGGTGGCTGCCATGAGGACACAGAACATCAATGCTAGTGTTTTTTTGTGATCCATGGTTTTCACGAATCTACCGACTGGGTTTGATATAAAAAGCGGTTGGAAAAAACTCACGCTGGGTTATTGTTTTTTACCCATCATGCGTGATGGGTGTGCAGCGACATAATCCAAGAGGCCGAGTCTGTCATCAATACTGAGTTCTCCCATCTTGTATATTAGATCCGAAGGCCCGATTGGAACAATCACATCTGTTCTTATTCTAGATCCTTCTTTTAATCCGGCAGAATCTATATCTTTAACTATGTAGCCCTCTCTGTTTTTGCTTGTGAGTTTGTAAACAAGATAAGCTCTATTCTCGATAATGACCACTGGTCTTTCGAACGATTCATCGGAGATGAAATACTCTCCATCTCTCACTTTTTCCAGTTTGACATTGGCCCACCAAATGCTGAATAGATCGACATCAGTATTCGTCATCGTATTCCTCTGGAATAACTAACTCTCCTTTTTCATTGTGATAGCCTATAATCGGAGTGCCCTGGGCCAGACGCATAATCTCCGCTGCTATATGGTCCGATTCTGATATTTCAGATTTGGATTTTTTATTTCTAAAGCGGAATCTACGCATGATAACACCATTCTTTTTTACACATATATAATCTTCATCGTCAAGCAATATACGAATAAAAAAGGAGATAGGTATGATACCTATCTCCTGACCCCCAATTTGCGTTTCAGGGGCATTTTCTTCTTAGGATTCCCCTTGACGAATCTACCTCTGTCGTCTCTCTGAGGCAGTTTCTTCCTGGGGGTTCCGAACATATCAGCGTCTCCTGATCTCTTCATACATCCCAGATTTCCTGTTGAAGACAAGGATTCTTGGATACGGCTTGGTTCCGAGGAGTTTGCGGGTGTTCGCCCTGACGAGATTCTTCCTCGCTCTCTCACGCTGTTTGAGTTTCGTCATCTCTTTGTAATCCTCGATGGGATTTCCGAGGTTGTTCTCCTTCGGCTGTTCCGGCGTAGTGTACTGTGTCTTTTTGACAACCGATTCCTCTGGCGGTATCTCTCCATCCTGAAGTTTCTGATCGTACATTATGACCCTGAAGGGTAGCACGCCTGTCTTCGGGAGCTGTTTCCTCGCGTATTTCTTGGCCTCTGCTTTGGCCTCCTTCTTGGCCGCCTTCTTCTTGTCGGCCTCGATCTTGGCTTCTTCTTTCTTCTTCGCTCTCTCCAATCTGAGAGCTTCGTATTCTTTATCGACATCTTCTTGTGTCGCTCTTCTGAAACTGCGGTTTTCCACAATTATGTCGCCTACTTTCATCGGCATGTCATATCCTCCTCACGATATTCTTAACAGGTTTCTTTGCCTTGGGTTTGACTTTTTTCTTTGCAAAAGATGCAACCTCACGGAATCTGATCTCGCTGTCATCGTATTCGAAATACACTCTCTCGACCTTTCTTCCGCGGGTGATGTCGTCATAGTAACCGAGAACCGTGTCGGTGGCTTCATGCTCTTCTCTGTCAGGTGTAGAGCTGTCGTAGATTCTGGTATGCTGAACAAGTTTGACCTTGCCATCCAGATCCTGTGCGTATTTCCTAGCTGCTTCCTCGGTCCTCCAGAATCTGACGTTGTTGTTGGACTCTATCGTTGAGAATTGCTTTACGTAATCGAGCTGATCGGATTTGATGGTGACCGCTCTCACTCCGAGGTCGCGGATGTCCCTGATGATCTCTCTCTTCTCCTTGGGTCTGGCCCCTGTCATGGTTTCGGGTGCTTTCTTCTCAGACTCTTTCTTCTCAGGTTCAGTCGTAGTGACTATGGGCTCGTCATCAATTTCCAGATACCTCTTGATGATCTTCTCGGCATCATCGCCAGGATTGTTGGACAGGACATTGCCGAGTGTAGCGTTCTCCAACACTTTCCTAACGGTATCTTCCGGTGTATCATTCGCTCTGGCAATGGATTTGACGATCACCCTGTATTCGGCAACCGAGAAATCCACATCGGAGAACAACGTGTTCCTCCCATACTTCTTCGCTCTGGATGCTGGAGGACGTCTCGCTCCTGCACCTCTTTTCTTTGGTCTCTTGGTGTTCATGAACATATCACCTAGATATGCTCAGTGCGACATTGTTAGGTATAAAAACAGGTTGGAAAAAACTCAGTAGGATTAAAAGTTAACTCCAGAAGGAGTTCTTTTTCTCGGATTTATCGTTCCAGAAGTCACCTTTCACCGTCTCTTCCTTCTGTTCGCCGTTGCTCCAGAAGCTCTTGGCCTTTTCCTCTGCCGGATCGAAGTAAAGATATTCCTTGTCGGTAAGTTGGGTGTTGACCTCATTGGCATTATGGAATATGAATTCCTTTAATGGAGTTTCGCAATATGGGCATTCATACATTATCCATTCAACCAGATCATATGAATTGGGATAATCTCCATCAATATCCGAGTCCTCTATCTCGAAATCCTTTCCGCATTCAGGGCATGTAGTCATCTTCTCACCTTCTTGTTCGAGCTCCAGAATTTAGATCTGTCTTTCTCATCGATCCCTTTCCAGAAATCTTTTGGAGGGTCTCCCCAAAATGGTTTTTTTGCGACCTTGGGATAATCGGGGACCACTTCTCCCCATTCTATATCTCTGAATGTCGTTACAGTCCATTGGACTGTGCAATCCGAGCACTCATATTCATCATATACTTCTTCCCAATCACCCCATCCGCCATTAATATCGCCATCGACAATGTCCCCTTCACGATCACAATAGGGACATTTCCACAATTCTTCATCACTATCGACTTTTGTGAAGTATATGCCGTTTTCAAGTTCTTTTCTGCGTCCGTTGCGTTTGCCTTCTCTGATGATATTCCTTACCCTATCAGAGTATCCAATAAGACCGTCATCATCGTCCATATTCCAGAACGAATTGCTGTTCCCGCCATTATTCCAGAAATTCGACGCCATGACATCTCACCTTTTACCTTCAATGTCCGTTTCATATATGCATTCGCACGAATAGCAGCAGATGTCGGTGATATATCTGACATTACCATTGCCTATATCCTCTGTGGTCACTCTGTCGATCTCCAGCTCATCTGAACCGCAGAAAGGGCATATGCTGTCGTATTTGGCGTCATAGAACACCTTGTCAGTTCTGTACCAGTATTTCTCATCATGTCTGATGGGTTTACCCCAGAACGGATTCCTGATCTTCTCAGGTTTCGGTTTCTCTCCCCAGAAGGAACTCTTCTTCGGTTCGCTCCAGAATGATTTCATTCCGGTCCAGAGATTATCTCTATCTTCTGACATGGAACCTCTTCTTGATATTGGCACTCCAGAAGTTGGATTTCATATCCTTCGGTTTCTCTCCCCAGAATGCCTTGGGGTCGCTCTTATGCGGTTCTGTAATGTTCCAGAACGATGAGCTATCCTCTTCCACAGGTTCGAGATAGTATTGTGTGGTGTTTGTCGAGGTGATCATCCTTTCCAACTCATCGTATACGGATTTGACGAGCCATATCCGACCACAATCATCACATTGAATGCAAAATTCAGACTCGGCTGTGGATTCATTGTCCTGGGACAACCATGCTCCTGGATAGTATCCAGGGACCTCATTGAATGTCTGGCCACCGCATTTCGGACAGAATAGCTCATCTGCGTCCATTTTTACGACCTCTGGATTTCATTGCGGCGGACCAGAATTTGCTTTTATCTTCATTCTTTTCCTTCCAGAATGATTCTGAATCATCCTCATCATCGCTCCAGAACTGTTCACGTTCAACCAGGTTACCGTATTGGTCTATTGCCATTGGGACAATGTCGTATGATGATTCCACGAATGTCTTGTATCTCTTCCATTTATGCTCGCAGTTGTCGCATCCGCATTTCTGTTCGACCTGTAACATATCTTCACTGATCGGTAAGACATCATCGTAATCTTCGAACGAATAGTCCCAATCCTCTCCGCATTCAGGGCATTTGTTGAACAGTTTCGGATCGGCATCGTAGATCTCGCGAAACATAATATCATCTCTTGTTCGAGCTCCAGAATTTATTGGGCGCGGGAGCATTCCAGAACGATTGCGTCTTCACAGGTTCGTTGACTTTCCAGAATCCCGATGATGCCTTGCTGTCATTCCAGAATCCTGGAGTTCCGGTGTTTTCAGACTCTTTGACAGGTAATTTCCCCCAGAATGCTTTCACATCAGGTTTCTTCTTGGTATATGGTACAGCCTCATATGTGTTCAGGAAGAGGTCGCGGTCATAACTGATAACCTCTGCACAATCTTCGCATTCATAGGAAGTGGATTTCCACATGTATCCGTCGAATTCAGACATGTCATAATTGTCGTCCCATATCGCATCAGAACCGCAATAGGGACATTCGCCGAATTCTTGGTGTTCTACATCGAAAACTTTTCTTGGATCCTCGACCATAGGCTTTTCCTCCCCTTTTTCTTATTTCTGCTCCAGAAACTCGAACCGTTCGCTGCTACTTCCGTATTCCAGAATGATTGCGTCTTCACAGGCAGTTCGAAAACTTCGCCATCCATAAATTGGCCTGTTATCAGTCTGTGACTGTCCAGATCCCATATGTCTTTGACTACAAACGGAAACCCGCAATCCTCGCATTTACAGAGGACGTCGTGGCGTTCTCCGTATTCATCCTCAACCCACTCTTCCTCATCAAATTCTTCCCATGCGTCCTCGATACCCTCATTGTCCTCATCCGCAGTGACCCAGTAGGAACTGCCGCAATAGGGGCACACTGGTGATTTCACATTGATCCATTCACTGAGGTATCCCATGGGGCTTCATCTCTTCTTGTTGAAGGATTTAAGATCCGGAGAGTCCTCCCATCTGACCTCTGTAACCACCATTGTGAGCTGGTCTCCATAGAGCATCTTCCTCATCACAGGCCTTCCTTTGTTGTCCCTGACCAGATCGACGTAGTTGTTCTTCTCGATGTCCTCGAGGTATTTCGGTGATGTGATGGTGTGCCATACATTCTCGGAGATGACCTCCCCGGATTCGCGGATGGGTTCCCACTCGGAGTTGATGTCCTTTCTTCTGTATGTGGTATCCTTCTTCCATACGGGCTTGTACTTCGGGTTCTTGTAATTGTTCTTGAACTCATGATCGGTCTTGATCTTGTTCGTGGCCTCGGCAGCCTCGAGCTGACGTTTGGCCATCTTGGCCCTCATCCTCTTCTCCTGCTCCTGGTCGCGGATCTTCTTCTTACCGCCCCTCATCTTACGGAGCTTCGCCTTCTTCGCCATGCTGGCCAGGCGGGAGTATTCTACGTGTTCGTCCAGGAACTCGTTTATCCCCTGTATGAACATCTTGTCCTCAAGGTCCTTCAGCGTGTGTCCGCCGTCGAATACGCTCTTCGCGATCTTCTCATCGCCGTAGTGTTCCTTCACGATCTTCATGAGTGCGTCCTTGTCCTCTTTGGAGAGGTCGGACAGTTTGGTGTCTGCGGTATACATCATGGGTAAACCTCTTCTACTAGAGGTTCTCAGAAAATAGGATATAAAAATGCGTTGGAAAACACTAACGGAGAGGGGATTTCATCCCCTCTTGAAAAAGAATCCTTTTTTAGCAGGGTGATTCTTGGGTTTCCTGGAATACGATTGGTATTCCCATCCGCCCTTGTCATCGGCTCCGTCATACTGAATCACGGTCTGAGGGTCATCCTTGTTATAGGGGCACTTGTACACCTCGAAGTAATGACCGTCCTCATTCACGCCGTTGTACTTCATGTCAGTCGCTCTT
>JAFSYZ010000135.1 GCA_017455785.1 Candidatus Methanomethylophilaceae archaeon | reverse complement strand
TTCCCGAACACAGTCAAATGTCTTGTATCATTATAAATCGGGATTCATATCTAGTATCATGGACGTCCGGAGTCAGAGGGAAGCTCAACGCAGTACATTTGCGGCAGTGTTCCTAGGCTCGATGATGATGCTCGTAGGAGTGGGTATGATCATCACGCATCTCCTCTACCCTTCCGGCGAAGGTATCTTCAAGACACAGGATGGCGCGTTCGGATATATCAGCAGAGGAATCCTGGTCCTCGGCGGACTGATCATCCTCATCTACCACAGGAAAGGGAATTATTTCGCTGTTGGAATTTATGCAATTATTCTGGGTGTATCTAGGATAATACGTTCTTTCCCAGGCCTTACAGGCGAGAACGACTTCGGATTCTATGCTTCCCTCGTATTCATCGCTATTGGTGTGAATCTGGTGGTCAGCGGATACAACCATCTCACTGTCAGGACGAAGAATCCGATAATGATGAGGGTCACGGCTATCGCGATGTTATGCATGTACGCTGTCGGTCTCCTCTACGTCCTCATCAACAAGATGGACTTCCCATCTACCATATCCAGTGCGGCCGATATGTTATGGTATGCCCCGCTCTATATCTCGCTGATCGTGATACTTAGCAGCAGGGAGATCCTGGACAATGTCCCTATGGGACGCATAAAGAGATACAGCATGGCTATCAGCGACACGGTGTATCTGGGCGATCACATCACCGTTTCTCCGGAGGATGCAGAGACGATAAAGGCAGGCCTCAAAGACACGAACGGATGGTTGGAGAGGGATGTGGCAGGTATGCACGTCAGTGAGACCAAGATATCGTTCCTCACCGAGGCTGGGGACAGGGACGTGATTCTTGGAAAGGTCTCAGGCAAGGGCGGTTTGGTTGTCAGTGTGATCGGTGATTCCACGGATTCATTCGTGACAGGGAAGAGATTCAAGATCCAAGGGTTCAAAGAATCTGACGGAGTCCTGGAATTGTACGATGGCAAAGGGATCTGTGCCGTGCTGAAAGTAGGGGGTGATGAGTGATGGAATTCAGGAAGATACGTCCGGAATACATTGCGATCATCATCATGTACTTCGGATTCGCAGTCAAGATGTACACGGTCGCCCCGATCCTCAAGTATATGGATTATTTCTCCATATTAGAGTTAATCGTGATCGAATTGGCATATCTGATCGGCATGCTTGCATTGGCATTGCCTCGTAAGAGCGACGTACACAGATGCCTGTTCGTAGGAGCGATCGTTTACAGTCTCGTCTATTTCATCACCGCATGGGACATGCTGTTCAAGTCATTCCAGTACTACGACAATCAGATGGAGACGTTCGTAGAGGGCGTATTGATGATAGGCATCGGCCTTCTGATGATCTACAATATCATGATGTACCTCAGGAAACTGTCATCCAGCACCGCCATGATATTCTACGCGCTGATCGCATCATTGGTACTGGAGATCATTCTGCTGTTCTCATCCTATAGGCAGTTCAGGGACATAGGCGATGTCATACGTTATAATTGGAGCAGCCTACCGAACTATCTGATGTGCATATATCTGCTGACGATCATCAGCAGGACGGAGATCAAGCGCAATACGCTGCTGTTCTCGGTGAGGTCATCCTTCGGAAAGATCGAGAGATCCACATTCTTCCAGGGTCTGACAGTGGAACGTTCCGTGGTCGAGGAGATCAAAGGTCTTAACGGCAGCAATCTCTGGTGTGACAGGTACGAGTTCATGCTGAATTCCTACGAGAAGGACGATTATAAGGCCGTGATGCTGAAGGACGGGGATCGTACCCATGTCACGATCACCAGCAGGAACGATATGACAGGCATGAACGGATACAGGTTCGATCTGCGCGGAGTGGTACTCGATACGGACGATCCGGAGACATGCGATACCGTTAGGCTCTATGACGAGGACGGTTACTTCGTTCAACTGATCGTCTCTGAGAAGTATGTGGATAGGTACAGGAAGCGTTCTCTTAAGGAACTCATAGCATCCCGTGAATGACCATTCTGCAACTGCTGGTACATTGGAATGTCGATACGGTCATCTTTGTCCGGATTCCCATAAGAGGTGGACATCACTGATTCTTCTCGATGAGAGCACGGCCCCTGTTCATGGCCTTGTAACCCTCTTCGACCTTCCCGGATTTGCAGAGAAGCTCGCCGAGTGTATACCATGAATCCGCATCCTCCGGATCCCTCTCCAGGTGTTCCTTCAGATGTTTGATGGCATCGTCGAACTTCCCTTTAGAGGCCATCTGTTTGCTGGCCGTACGACCGCCCGTCTCCTCGTCTATGACACGCAGCATCTCCTTACGGGCATTCCTCATGAACACATCCAGGCCGTTGTCCGTGAGCCAAGGGTATCTCTTCTTGAGCATCTCCCTGAACTCATTCACCTTGTTCTCGACAGGCTCGCATTCTGGTCCGTAGAAAAGGTCCCTTGGGACCTTGATGGAGAGGCTGCCGTGGGTGACGGTGATGTGATACTCCGTCGATCTCATTTCCTGAAGACTATGAGGGAGCCGTCGATGCCCCTCTTTGAGGTACCGAATTCCGGCATGAGGTCGATCTCGTAGTTGTTGAACACAGGTCCGTCCTTGCAGACACGCTTATCATCCATCATACATGCGCCGCAGACACCGCATCCGCATTTCATGTGCCTTTCCAACGACATCTGGTGCTCGACATGCACTTTGTTAAGGTACTGGTGCAGGAAGTACAGCATGATCTCAGGACCGCATGCGACGACCTCGTCATACCTCTCATCCTTCATGATCTCCTTCACCAGGTCGACTGCGTTACCATGGAATCCCAACGAACCGTCATCGGTGGACTCCCAATGTTTCATGGCGAAGTTCTTCGCTGTCGGTATGTAAGGTTCCACCTCCTCGGCGGTACGACCGGCGAGCACTATGTCAGCGGACCTAGCCTTCATCAAAGGTATCAGGGGGGCGATGCCTATCCCGCCTCCGACCAGAAGGATATTCTTCTTGTCGTTCTGGTCGTAGGTGTAGCCTCTTCCGTAGGGTCCTCTGATCTGTATCCTGTCACCACTGTTCAACTGTGCCAACTTCTCGGTGTCGGGGCCGATGATCTTGAATGTGACGCTCTTCTCGTGCTTCACGCCCGACAATGACAACGGGATCTCCTCCATACCTGGTGCCCACACCATCACGAACTGTCCGGGTTTCGCCTCGACATCCCATTCGAATGTTATCCTGCGGGTGTTGGAGTTTATCTTCTTGCAGTCCTTGATCATCAGGATCTCACTCATGTGCAACACCTACCATATCGGATATCGAGCGGTATCCGTAACGTTTCATGAATTTGTTTATGCCTTTACACACGGTGTTGAACACTTCAGGTCCGTGGTCCATCACTGCGGTGCCTATCTGGAATGCTGATGCACCGGCCATGATGTACTCCAATGCATCCCTGTAGTTCGTTATGCCTCCGACACCAATGATAGGTATCGAGACAGCGTTGTGAAGGTCCCACACAGCACGTACTCCGATGGGTTTGATCGCTGCACCGGACAACCCTCCGACCTTGTTGCTTAGGATCGGTCTGGCGAATTCGGGTGCGATCGCTATAGCCTTGAGTGTGTTGATCGCAACAATAGCATCTCCTCCGCCGTCCTCAACGGCCTTTCCTATCTCAGGAAGGATGTGTGTGTTCGGCGTGAGTTTGGCCCAGACAGGGATGTCAACCGCCGCCTTGACGGCTTCGACGATGCTTTTCACCATCTTCGGATCTGTACCGACCTCGATTCCGTACCCTTTGGCATGGGGGCATGAGAGATTCAATTCGACTGCACATGCGCCGTAACTCTGCATCTTTTCCGCCAATATGACGAAATCCTTCGGTGACGCACCGTATATCGAGCCTATGACGTTCCCTTTGTCGACAGCTATCTTCATCTCGTCCCCGTACGCATCAATCCCCGGATTGGGCAGACCCATGGCGTTGATACAGCCCGATGTGACTTCCAGGAAGTTCGGGTTCGCATGTCCTGGATTTGATGCCAAACCTACTGATTTGGAGACCACTGCTCCTGCACCGCATTCCAATACTCTAACCATGGACATCCCGGTCTCATCCATGATCCCGGATGCCAATATGCTGGGATTGTCGAAGACCAGGTCGCCTACTTCGGTCTTAAGGGACGTCATGATGACCAGATTGGGGAGACATTAAAAAAAGCTATTGGGGTTACGAATCCAGGACGACTCCGTCAAGGATGATGTCGGTAGCCTTTCCATCTGCGGCCTTGAGAAGATCGGACGGTCTTATTCTGATGCTGCACCCTAGGATTCCTGCACTGATGCATATCGTCTCCAATGACATGCACGAGTCGTGTACGGTCACGGAACATTTCCTCTTGATTCCCAACGGACTGCACCCTCCTCTGACATAGCCAGTGATTCTGTTTATGTCTTTCACAGGAATCAGTTCCACAGACTTCTCCTCCACTGACTTTGCTGCTTTCTTCATGTCCAACTCCCTGTTCACGGGAATCACGAAGACATGGTACCTTTCGCTCTTACCTTGTGTGACCAGGGTCTTGAACATCTCGTCCACGGCGACACCTGTCTTCTTTGCGACCTCGACTCCACTGATGAATTGGTTGCAGTCGTATGTGATGACATCATAATGCATCCCTTTCTGATCGAGGATCCTCATCGCGTTGGTTTTTTGCATTCGCTCGCCATCTATCTGATTTCCCTCCTTTATATAAGAGGATAGTGTTATTCGGCACCATGGACGTCACGGCGATCAGGAAGGACTTCCCCACCATCAGGAATGGCAGGGGTGTTTATTTGGACAGTGCCTGTATGACACTGAAGCCTGATTGCGTGATCGATAAGGTCATGGAGTATTACAATGAATATCCTGCCTGCGGAGGCAGAAGCGTTCATTCCATGGCCACCAGGGTATCGATGGAAGTGGACGAGACCAGGG
>JAFSYZ010000134.1 GCA_017455785.1 Candidatus Methanomethylophilaceae archaeon | reverse complement strand
GCACCGATGTCCACATCGTAATCATCCTCCGTCGGGCACAGATCGTCGGGATGTGTCGCGATGTATTCCGCCCCGTTCTTGATGAACATGTAACCCTTGTTGATCTTCTCGTATGTCAACTCCCTGTCGAAAGACAGCAGCACTATATCGGGATCGTTGTCATCCAGTTCTATCCCGTACTCCTTCACGTCCTCCAGATAGGATTCAGTACCGATGACGTATACCTTCTTCCCTTTGCGTTCATCCTTCAGGAATCTTAGCGCGGCCGTTCCGGATGTGAGGACGTTGCTCATATCGATGTCGAAACCCATCCTCTTCAGCTTCTCGTAATACTGCTTCCTTCCCTTGGACGAGTTGTTGGTGACGAACATGAACGGGATACCGTTTTCCCTCAGAGATGAGATGAACTCCTTAGCACCAGGTATGGGCACCATACCTTTGTACACGGTACCGTCCATATCTATCGCCAATCCTTTGATCATGATATGATCTCCCTGACCATTGACATTGCATCCGCCAGCTTCTGGCGGGCCTCCTTCCTATAGACGCAGGCCATGGGATGGTATGTCGGCAGGAACCTTATCCTGATACCGTCGACATCCTTCTCCTGGATCGTATTGACGATGGCGTTCATAGGTCCGTCATAACCCAACAGGTCCTTGATCGCCGATCTTCCCAAGAGCACGACCATCTCCCTTCCTTCCAGTTCACTGATGAGGAACGGTCTGCAGGCCTCCATCTCCTCCGCAGTGGGATCGCGGTTCTGGGGCGGACGACACTTCACCGTATTGGTGATCATTATCCTGTCACGGTCCACTCCCGCTTCGACCAATGCCTTGTCGAGGATCTTCCCCGCCCTTCCGACGAAGGGCTTCCCCTGGATGTCCTCGTTCTCCCCGGGGCCTTCGCCCACGAGTACGACCTTGGACCCGAGGTCACCGCTGGGACGGACTATGTTGGTCCTTACTTTGCAGAGACCGCAGAGCGAACAGTCATCCTTCGGAGAGATCATTGTAACAGGTCCGATGCCCTGACCAAAGGTGAGAACCTGACACCGATCTCCTTCAGAGCTTCGGTACCTCCGGCCTCCCTGTCGATGACGGAGAATACATCCTCGACCACAGCCCCGGCCACCCTCAATGTCTTTATGGAGACGACGGACGAACCGGCGGATGTTATGACATCCTCCACGACAAGGACCTTCTCCCCTGCGTTCAGGGTACCTTCGATCAGCTTGCCCGTACCATGGTCCTTCTTCTCCTTCCTGACCATGACGTAAGGGATACCCGTCTCCAGCGACAGTGCGGTCGCCAACGGTATCGATCCGAGGACTATTCCTGCAATCCTGTCGACCTTCAGTCCCATGTCCTTCAGCTGTGCAGCCATCTTCTCGGCAATCAGCTTCAGTACCTTAGGATCGGTGCTGGCCTTCTTGATGTCTATGTAATACTTCGACTTGGCACCCGATGCGAGTGTGAAGTCACCGAACTGCAGCGCGCCGCAGTCCTTCAGAGCCTGATGCAGATCATCCATGTTATCACCACGGTTCCTTGTTCAATCCCATCTTGTATCCGATTATGTTCACGGACCTGTGGATGGCGAATGTTATCAGTAGTATGAATATGAAGGCGAAGATATGGTCGCCCTCGAAGTAGTTGTGGAATATGAAATCGAAGTGGAATATCGCTGTAAGGATGAAAGCCCCTGCCACGAAATCATACTGGTCCAGGATGGGTGCCTTCTGACCCCTTTCCATCCCCAATCTCCTCTTGATGAAAGCTCCGCAGATATCACCGAGCAATGCACCGACGGAAAGACATGCGATGATCGATATGTTATTCCAGAACGGCCCATATCCCCAGTAATTCTCCGGGTCCCAGATGGACGATACGGCTATGAGTATCAGACCCAACACGATACCGGTAAGGACACCTCCGAAGAATCCCAACCAGGATTTACCATCGCCCAGGATCCTCTTCCCTCTCCAGGATTTGCCGAAATCTATCATTGTCTTGCTGTGCCTTCCGAACAGCGATGCGGCCGCATTCGGGATATAGGCCGGAAGGAACAACCACATCCCCAGGCCTATGATGATAAGGATGTCTACGATATCTGCCATTGGGCCCTTGTATGCTTAGTATACAATAATATCTTTGCTAGAAGGGAGAGGGGCATCCCCCTTCGGAGATCAGAGGCCCATCTCTTCGACCCATTCGATGAGTGCTTCCCTAGTCTTCCCGTTCATGGTCCTTCCGTTGACCATAACGGCATCCTTGGAGACGCAGGCCTTCAGCTCGGAAATGCTGTCTCCCAATGCGCTACCGCCGGATGTGGCGAAGAGGATTATCTTCTTCTTGGAGAAGTCGTATGCCTCGAGGAATGATTTGATGATGGCGGGTGCTTTGTAGAACCATATCGGGAATCCGAGGAGTATGATGTCGTGCGAGGCCACGGGGGCATCCTTG